>JAFADH010000280.1 GCA_023424995.1 Bacillota bacterium
GCCCGGCATTAAGATTATTAAGAGCACGGATACCATGAAGCTTGGAAGCACCTTCACTTTTGAAGCAGCCGCAGCGGGCTATGATAAGAATAGCATTGTATGGATGACCTCGAAGAGGGATGTGGTAGTTATCAATAAGAAGACGGGTAAGGCAACTGCCAGGACAAAGGGTACGGATTATGTGGAAGCAAGAATCAATAACAAGCTTGTTAAGGTGAAGGTAGTTGTAAAGTAATCGTATCGCAGGAAGAATAAGAGGTATTATAAAATAGCTTTATGTTAACAGTAAGGTTCATGTACTTGGGAGATGGTTAATCGGTTTCCTGAGTGCATGAACTTATTTTTATCTTTCGAGAATGTATTTTTACATCGATAAAATGTGGTTGCTGAGGACTTATTTTAATTTTCTTTATTTTTGCATTACATTTATTTACTTGCACTTTGATAAACTCCGGTGCTATGATATGAAATATCATACAGTCAGGAGATAAGATGATGAAGATACGTAAGGCAGCATTGGAAGACATTGACCAGATCATGGAGATATACGGGACAGCCCGGCAGTTCATGGCGGATAACGGGAATCAGACGCAGTGGGCGCCAGGGCATCCAAGCAGAGAGCGGATACACAAGGATGTGAATGAGGGTGTCGGTTATGTAATTGAAGATAACGAAGGGATACAAGGGGTATTTGCCTTCATTCTTGGAGAGGATTCCACATATGGAATCATCGAGAAGGGCAGATGGCTGAATGACACCCCCTACGGCACAATCCACCGTCTGGCCAGTTCCGGGAGAGTGAAGGGAATTGCCGCCGAGTGCTTTGACTGGTGCTGTGAGCAGCATCCCAATGTCCGTGTGGATACCCATGAGAACAATAAAGTCATGCAGCACCTGATAGAAAAGAGCGGCTTTATCAAATGCGGCAGGATATATGCGGAGGACGGTACCCCGAGAATCGCTTACCAGAAGGTAAGTTATTAATCAGCTTTACCAATAAATTGTTATCTGATATGAAGCATCCGATCCGTGCAGAAGGAAGGACAGGAATCACCTTAATCCTGGTTTTGATTCCGGAACAATCTTTTGATAGTAAATAACATCGTTACAAAACATGCTGTTCCTCCCAAAAAGTTTGAGATCGGTTCAGCCAGGAACACGCCCTTCACACCCAAGTCATTAAAATATGGAAGTATTATGGTCAGCGGCACCACGATGATTATCTTGCGGAAGATAGAGAAAAAAATCGCCTGCTTGGACTGTCCAAGCCCCACGAAAACCGACTGGCCGGCCATCTGCAGTGCCATCATGAAAAAGCCGAAGAAGTAAATACGTATGGCAGGAACGCCGGCTTCCAACAAGGCGGTATCGGTATTAAATATTGCGATTAAGGGCTTGGGAAGCATGAAGACGATAAACCAGGCAATTAACATATAGATAACGCAAGTAACCGTAGTAAAGGCAATTCCCTGGCGGATCCTCCGATACTTCCCTGCACCGTAATTAAAGCCGAATACCGGTTGGGAAGCCGAGGACAAGCCTTGTACGGGAAGTGCGATAAGATCCCTTAAGGATATCAATACGGTCATAATTCCAAGATACAGATCCCCACCGTACTTTTTAAGGGTGATATTACAGGTTATCTGCACTGCCCCGTTGGTTGCCGACATAATGAAACCGGCTGATCCGAGGGTCATGATTTCCTTAATAAGCTTTAGATTCGGGGGCAGGCAGCTTCTGCGGATATGAAGCAGGGTTCTTGATCCGGTGAGAAATCTCATAACCCAGACAGCGGAAAGCAGCTGAGAGATAATAGTGGCTAAGGCGGCGCCGGCGATTCCCATATGAAATAAAAAGATAAAGACGGGATCCAGAATGATGTTGGCAACGGCACCAAGCAAGGTGGTCATCATGCCGATCCGGGCAAAGCCCTGAGAACTGATGAAACCATTCATCCCCGCCCCTATCATGACAAAGGGTGTTCCAAGAAGATAGACAGCCAGATATTCCCTGGCGTAAGGAAAAGTGTCGTCGCTTGCTCCAAACATATAAAGCAGGGGCTTTAGAAATATATAGCATATCCCAAGCAGCAGAATGCCTGAGATACAAAGCATTGTAAAGGTATTCCCCATGACCGCCTCGGCACGGCGGATATCCTGTCTTCCCCTTGCTATGGCGCTTAAGGGGGCTCCTCCCATGCCGAACAGGCTTGTGAAAGCTACTATAATCGTTATAACGGGAAAGGTTAATCCCAGCCCTGTCAGGGCAATTGAGGAAGTGCCGGGCAGATGCCCGATATAGATTCGGTCTACTATATTATAAAGCAGCTGTACCAGTTGAGCGATTATCATAGGACCCGCCAGTGCAATGATATGCTGCCATATGCTTCCGGAAGAAAAATCATTTTTATTTATGTTGTTTTCCATTATTATACATCCTCCGTCAGCTAAAATATGAACAACATTATAGCTTATAGAAAATAATGTTTCAATAGATGCATGAAATAAACCGGTGATAATATAAATGCTACGTAAAATCATGTATATGCAAACCGGAACTTATGCATAAGGAGGGCGCATAGCATATCCTTTAAAATGTTTGTTTACCGGGAGGATAAAGTTGATAGAGAAGATTACAAATAAGAAGCGGGAAACAAGCTGACCCCATGGACATAGAATAAATTTAATTCCGGTGCTGCGGTAAGTGCGGCTGCAGACGACCGGTCAGCGCCATCTAAATATATATGCGTATGGCTTCATTGCACCGCCATTACAGATGACTTAGTATTGCCATTACAGATGACTTAGTATTGTCATTACAGATGACTTATGACACGCGGATCAAATTATGAATAAAAACTCCCGTATAGAACCTGAAGTACAGTTATATACGGGAGAAGCATAATTACAGCCGGTTATTATACATGGCATATTTCTTGGGCGATACCCCCACGGTCTTGGTGAAGGATTTTAAAAAGGTGCTGTAATCCAGGAAACCGCATTGCTCGCTGACCTCATTCACACTGGCACCCTCGGAAAGCAGGGATTTTGCGATGCTGATACGACGGGCGGTCAGGTATTTGTTCACGGTGGTACCGGTGGACTGCTTGAAAATCCTGCAGATAAAGGATTTGCTCAGGAAGAAATGCTCCGCCAGCTGACCGATGGTAAGGGGGGCGCTGATATTCTGGTTGATATATTCCAGAATGTTATTCACCTGCTGGTCATACTGGTAGGAGACGCCCGCAGCCTTCTCCTCCAGATTGCGGCTGGCATAGAACTCCTTATTGAAGAAGACCATCAGCTCTGTGAATGCCAGCTTCTCCAGCACATCTTCGGCATAGCCTGACAAACTGGTAATCTTATGGATATAGTACAGGAACCGCTGCTGCTGGTTCTTATCCAGACTGATTCGGTGGCTGAAGCCCGGTTCCCTGTGGGTAAAGCAATAATCAAGCTCGGTATTGGCAGTGGAAAGCGTACGCAGGAACTCCGGATGTATCGATATGACGATACGTTCATGCTCCGACTGGTCAATCTGAGTCAGATAATGGCTTTCATACTGGTTGATGAAGAACACGTCGCCGGGCTCTATCTTATAGGATTTATTATCAATCAAAAATTGCTTGCCGCCCGAGATGGAGTAATAGATCTCAAAGCAGTCGTGGATGTGCACATTCATAGTCTTTTCTTCAAAATACAGATGTGCGATAGCAAAATATTTCTGTGAGATGCAGCTTTCTACGGCAGGCTTACAGGAGCTGAATTCCTTCATGACCATCATCCTTTCCTGAAAAATATCTACTACGGATATTTTAACATTGCTGTTCAATAATTTCAAGTTTTACAGCATGAAATATAAATTAATAGAAAATATTGTTTGGAGGCGTAAAATATGCACGTAACTTATATCGGTCACAGTGGATTCTTACTGGAATGGGAATCCTGTTATCTTTTGTTTGATTATTACACGGGGAAGATTCCGGAGCTGGATCCGAAGAAGAAAATCTTCGTATTTGCCAGCCATAAGCACAGGGATCATTTCAATCCCGGGATTTTTGATCTGGCTGACCAATACGGGGATATCGAATATGTATTATCCTCGGACATAAAGCTTAAGAATATCCGTCCGAAGGCACAAAGTAATTCGGGGAACAGTCAGATTACCGAGGAGCATCTTAACCGGGAGCATACGAATGGAGAGCATCCTGGCAGGAATAATCCGGACAGGGTTATTCCTGATAGAGCAAGTTCTGATAGAGCAAGTTCTGATAGAGCAAGTTCTGATGGAGCAAATCCTGATGGAGCAAATCCTGATGGGATAAATCCTGGCAGAGCTGATCAGGGTGAGAGCCCATATCCCGGACTTCCCCGGAAGATATTGACCGTGAAGCCTGAACAGGAATATGAGCTGTTTGATATAAATAATGAGAAAATCAGTTTAAAAACCCTGCGTTCTACGGATAGCGGGGTCGCATTCCTGCTGCAGTATGGAGAAAAAACTGTCTACCATGCGGGGGACTTGAATCTATGGGTCTGGAAAGAAGAAAGCCTGCAGTCTAATAACAATATGACAGCCAGATTTAATAAAATAATGCTCCATTTAAAAGATGTATCCATTGATGCTGCATTTGCTCCCCTGGACCCGAGGCAGGAGGAATGGTACTCGCTGGGACTGGAAAGCTTATTAAGGACTGCCAGGGTAAAATATGTCTTTCCCATGCATTTCTGGAATAAAACGTCGGTAATACGGCAATTTAAGCTGGAGAAGGCAGCTGAATTTCAAGATACGGAAATCATGGAGATTAACAAAGAAGGTCAATCCTGGAATATCCTGTAAGCCAGCTGATAAAGTGAAAGGTATGAGTGTTAAGAAAGGATATGGATTAAGAAAGGTACGAATGTTAAGAAAGGATTCGAGTTTAAGAAAGGATACGAGTTAAGAAGGGCATGAGTCAAGAAAGCTGCGAAGTTAAGAAAGCTATGGGAGTAAAGATAAGATAGTTTACCAATAATAAGTCCTGGAATACAGGGCTTATTTTACCGGCTTGATATATAGTTCAATAAATTCATGATTCTTGATAATAAACGACAAGAAAAAGAAAATATGATATGGTAGAATCAAATTATCAAAAACCACATATGTGAGAGGATGATTATTATGGAGCTTAGAACAGCAGTATCTCCGAAGGATGTGAAGCATTATACCACAGCACAGCTTCGGGAAGAATTTTTAGTTCAGAATCTGTTCGTACCCGGTGAGATTAAGACGGTATACAGTCATATAGACAGAATTATCATCGGTGCGGCGGTACCCACCAAAGCCATCACCCTAACTGCGGGAGAGGAAATCAGAGCAGAATATTTCCTTCAAAGAAGAGAGCTGGGTATCATCAATATCGGCGGAAAGGGAACGGTTGCCGTAGACGGAACCGTGTATGCGCTGGAGAATAAGGATGGCATGTATATCGGAATGGGCTCTAAGGATATCGTATTTGACAGCGAGGACCCGGCGAACCCGGCATTATTTTATTTTAACAGTGCACCCGCTCACAAGTCATATCCGACAGTACACATCAAGCCCGAGAATTGCGTACGTGTAGAGCTTGGAGCATTGGAATCCTCCAACCACAGAACCATTACCAAGTACATTCTTCCTGGTCAGGTAGAGAGCTGCCAGCTGGTTATGGGCTTAACAAAGCTGATGCCGGGCAGTGTATGGAATACCATGCCTTGTCATACCCATGACAGAAGAATGGAGGTTTATCTGTATTTTGATATTCCTGAAAATGCTCTGGTATTCCACTATATGGGTGAACCGGATGAGACAAGGCATATCGTGATGAGAGATAAGGATATCGTGATCTCTCCCAGCTGGTCCATCCATTCCGGCTGCGGAACCCAGGCATATACCTTTATCTGGGGAATGGTCGGGGAGAACCAGGATTTTGATGATATGGATGCCGTAGCCATGAAGGATTTAAAGTAAGAGGCCGAAAGAAGAGCAGGATATGTATTAGAAGATGATCGGATCGATCTTAGAAAGCTTGTTGAGACAGAGTTATTAAAGTAAAGCGTAGTTGGTGAAATATGCATTTTGGAGGCAGCTATGGAATTATCGATACAGATATTGGATCGTGACGGCGGTGTATTAGCCGCTAACAGTCAGCAGGATGAAGTGAGCCTGGTGTATAAAGCAGCGTATCAGGAAGGAGACCGTATCGTCATAACCTCCGACCGGACCGATACCTATCTTAAGGTCCAGGTGGATGATGCGCTGGGAAGTGCCTTCCTCTATGTTACGGATTATAAACTGACCTATTATATACCGTTTCATGAAAAGAGGACGTCCTATTCCCCCAAGGTATTCAGCGGCAGCCTGCACCTGCTCTGGGCGAGGGAAGCGGCACCGGAAGAGATATGGTCATATAAGAATCTGGCTCTCAATGTTATGGACCAGCATGAAGCAACCGGATGTTATCCCCATGCCACAGCCAATGTGGAGACCAGAGGGGAAGCAGTATTTGCAGCCCACAATGCCATCGACGGTGTCAGAGAGAACCGCTCCCATGGAGAATGGCCTTACCAGTCCTGGGGGATCAACCGTCAGGATGATGCAAGAATGCGTGTGGACTTTGGGCGAAAGGTCCTTGCGGACAAGATCGTTCTCTATACCAGATCGGATTTTCCGCACGATAACTGGTGGACTAGGGCTACCCTGCAGTTTTCTGACGGCCATGAATTCGAGTGGGAGCTTCAGAAATCGGACAGAGCACATGTAATAATGATCGAGAAACGGGAAATCACATGGCTTGAAATCTGCAAGCTGATAAAATCGGAGGATCCGTCTCCCTTCCCGGCATTAACACAGATAGAGGTATACGGAGTAGAGGCTGATAACTGACAAATTAAATGGAATCAATGATAACCAAGTGATAAGGAGGATTATTATGAGCGATATTTTAAAGAGCTTTTCCCTGGAAGGCAAGATTACATTAATCACCGGAGCATCCTACGGCATAGGCTTTGCCATCGCACAGGCATATGCGGCGGCCGGAGCGACCATCTGCTTCAACGATATCAGTCAGGAGCTGGTGGATAAGGGCATCAAGGCATATGAAGAAGCGGGCATCAAGGCCTACGGTTATGTGGCGGATGTAACCGATGAGGATGCGGTGAATGAATTGGTAGCCAAAATCGAGCGGGAGGTTGGCGTGATTGACGTATTGGTGAATAATGCCGGAATTATCAAGCGTATTCCCATGATCGAGATGACAGCGGCAGATTTCAGGAAGGTAATTGACGTAGATCTGAATGCGCCGTTCATCTTATCCAAGGCTGTTATTCCCGGCATGATCAAAAAGGGCCACGGCAAGATTATCAATATCTGCTCCATGATGAGTGAGCTTGGCCGTGAGACCGTATCTGCGTATGCAGCGGCAAAGGGAGGACTTAAGATGCTGACCAAGAATATCTGCTCCGAGTACGGCGGATATAACATCCAGTGCAACGGTATCGGACCCGGATATATCGAGACTCCCCAGACAGCGCCTCTTCGTGTGGAGGGTCATCCCTTCAATGATTTCATCATCTCCAAGACACCGGCAGGAAGATGGGGAACCACCGATGATCTTACCGGACCCGCCATATTCCTTGCATCCGATGCTTCCGACTTTGTGAACGGGCATATCCTCTATGTGGACGGAGGTATCCTGGCATATATCGGTAAGCAGCCGTAAATGGCAGCCCGGTTTGAGTAATAACAGCAATTCATAAGTTATGAGAATTAAATAGAACAATGAAAATGAGCTGATTGATATGAATCAGCTCATTTTTATATACCGGGATCTGTTATGTTATAATCATAAAAGTTATTTGCTGTATAAATTTAAAAATCCTGCGGTGTAATTCCGGTACGGCTGCATTATTAAAGTCTTTTACGTTACGAGTCATAATGTAATCAGCTCTGTTACGGGCGGCGGCCCCATGAACCACCGCATCTTCAAAGTCAGGCACGGTATCAGTTAATGCAGCCTGGATATCAAGAACCATTATATGGGCATAAATGACGAGCTGCAGTACATATTCAAGATTTTCTTCCGTTTTGCCGGTATTACCAAGCCCTTTTCTGAGCAGATGGAATATATAGTTATACTTAAATTGAACAAAATATCAATATAAATCGTAATAAATATTATATTAATTTGTACGCTTTATCTTATACCACCGTCTTTGCCATCCACCTCTGCGACTTCCACCGCAGGAAGAACAGGGTACCGCGGAACAGCTCATCCATGGCGAAGGCGATCCAGCAGCCGTATAGCCCCAGGCCCAGCCTGACACCCAGGATATACGAGAAAAGAATACTCATAATCCAGCAGGAGGTAATGGATACTGCCATGGGGAACACTACATCACCGGAACCCCGAAGAGAATTAGCCTCGATGTGGTTAAAGCCTCTCCCGATCTCAACGAAGAGGTCGATGACCATAATAGATCTGGCCATGCGGATGATCTCCGGATTATCGGTAAAGATCCGGATAATATGACCCCCCAAGAGGTTGATGAATAAGGACAGAGCAATATTACAGCAGATGGTGATGATCAGGTTCTGACGGTTCAACCGATTAGCCTGGTCATACTGTCTTGCTCCCGCAAGCCGTCCTATCATGATGGAAGTGGAGAGGCCCAGGGATAGACCAAGCACATAGATATAGAAGAAGATATTATCTACATATAACTTGGTGGTTATGGCGGTAACTCCGAGGGTCGCGATGATCGCTGTGGATATGACCTGGGACAGGGAATAGGAGATACTTGAGATGCCTCCCGGTACGCCGATACGAAGGATTGTCCAGATGAGGTCCAGGTGCTTCGTGATACCGGCGGATATACGGATGCGGAGAGAGGCGCGCCTGAACAGGGTGATCATCAGGAGCAACCCAAGCATATTGCTGGTTATGGAGCCGATCGCGATTCCTTCCACACCCCGGAGCGGTGTCTCAAAGGGACGGTATATAATGATATAACAGAAGACAGCGTTGATGGCATTGACAAAGACGGATACCTTTACAGCTGCCTTGGGAAGGCCATAGCTTCGGAGAATTCCGGAGAAGGCCTGGGTAATCGCTGTGAGGAAGGAGAAAGACAGGAAGATTCTCATGTATGGGGTGCCCTGTCTTAATACCTCTCCGGTCAGATTCATAGCTCCAAGAATATTCCCTGCAAATATTGCCAGAATAATACCGATAAAGAAGCTTAACAAAGCACTGAATGCCACGGATATGGATGCGGCCTCCGAGGCTCTCTTTTGATTCCCTGCTCCGAGATTCTGGCTGATTATGATGGAGGAGCCGGAGCTGACCACTCCGTAGAAGGTCTGCAGCATACCGATTACCTGGGAGGACGCTCCCACGGCGGCTACCGCCGTCTCGGAGGAGCGGCTCAGGAATACGGTATTGATGGTACCTATGGTATTAATAAGTACCAGTTCGATAAAATAGGGAAAGAACAGTGAGGACATATTCAGGCTGCCCGTTCCGGATTTTATATGGTTTAGGTTTTTGTTATAGAAAGGGAATTTCATACGAAGCCTCATTTTCATTATGCTGCATGGCCGGGTCTGCGGAAGGTATTACTATTTGCTGTGTTCTGTGTTATACTATACCGGTGCCACGGAACAGTCTCTAAGAAGTTCCGGGTCCTCAATTCACGATCAATGTTTATTCTGCTATGGAGGTTGCCAATGCTAATCGAACTGGATGCAAGTCAGCTGTTACAGATAAGGTTAATGAATACCGCTACCATTCAGCCTCCCTATGTTCATAACCGGAGACAGGCGAATGAATATATTATCTATGTGGTTAAGAAGGGAAAGATGTTCCTGGCGGAAAACAATATTAAATATGTATTGGTTCCCGGTGATTTCCTCCTGCTTGACCCGGAATATGTCCATAAGGGATACCAGACATCCTATTGTGAATATTTTTATATACATTTTCAGCATAACCGGTTAGGAAAGCTTGAATTCCCCACCGAACAGGAGAGGACCATGGCAATCATCAATAAGCGCAATGATTCCTTAAAGAGTGATCCTTTCTCTTATTCGTCCTATGAGAATACGGTAATAACATTTCCCAAGTATTTTCATTTCACCAATACCAGTGATTTTATCAAGGTGTGCTATCTTCTTGATGAAGCGGCGGCCCATAATGCCAATCCGCTGGAATACTACAAGCTCATGTGTTCTGCCAAGGTGCTGGAGGCTCTTGTTGAGACTTACCGGAGCTTTGTATTATTTACAACCCAGAACATGACAGCCGGCCTGCCCAAATCCTACCGGAAGATCCAGCAGCTCCTCAGCCACTTGAATGCCGGCTATGCGGAGAAGATCACAAGTGTTGATATTGAAGAATTCACGGATTGCAGCTTTGATTATATCAACCGTATCTTCAAACAGCTGACCCACCAGACCATATTCACCTATCTGAACATGGTCCGCATCAATCATGCCAAGGAGCTGATCTCCACCACCAATATGAAATTAACGGAGATAGGGCAGGCAGTGGGCTTTCATGATTTATATTATTTCAGCAAGGTCTTCAAAAAAGCCACAGGAGTCTCCCCGTCCACCTTCGCCAAGGGCGTGTTAAAGTAATTGCACAGCCGCCGGCTTCAGTCCCTGCCCTCTGACCGAGACAGTTGTCTCCTGAGCGGGATCCTCGCAGGCCACATAGATCAGCAGCCGTCCCTCATATGCCCTGCGGTATTCGGCAGAATATTCGGTGACATCGGACAGATCGCCGTTCTCAAGGCCTGCCAGCCTGCCTGCGCCGGTTACCTTCACGAATAGCATGGTACTGTCGCTGGTCACCCACCGGCCTTCCTCATCGGTAATGGTTACTTCAATCTGCTTTAGGTAAGGAAGGGTATGCTTCACGTTTGCAGGATAAGGCTCGGCATCTGTTATCGGAAGCTCTCCGCACAGGCTGACAGGTGAAGCCCAGGGCTTTAATACGATCTGGCAGCCGCGGCCCGTGGTTGTTACCGTGTCGTGAGCAGCGACGGTGCCGTCCGAAGCATCCTTATATCCCAGGGCTGTTACCTCGCCGGCTTCATAGGGGATGATCCAGCTGATATATCCGTACTCCTCGCTGAATGTACCGATGCCATGGCTTTTCCGGTTGCAGAATAATTCCGCATGGGGCAGATTCGTATAGCACCGGACTTCAACCTCTTCCCCGGGTACATAATTCCAGCTGCGGCTCATGGGCTTCCATTCCGGATTACCGTCATACCAGGCGCCATCCTTTGCGGTCCGTGCGGCAGCAAGGTATAATACCGGAGCCTCGGACCAGAAGCTCTGCCTGCGGTAATAGGAGGTCTTCGGGAAGCCTGCAAGAGTCAGAAGTCCGGCTCCCGAGCCATGGATGGGCCAGCCGTGTGCTTCACCCAGATAGTCGACACCGGTCCATAGGAACTGGCCGGAGATATATTCCTGATCACGGACTGCTTTCCAGGCACTGTAGGAATGGCTGTTCTCGCTGCCCAGGAACGGCTTCCCGGGAAAACGTGCATGGTCCTGTTCATAGAATTGTTCCTTGTAGTTATATCCTACGATATCAAGGTCATCAATGTATCCGATCCGGGTGGAGAGCTCCGGAAAAGCTACCGCTGCCGTTACGGGCCGGGTAGTATCATGCTGTTTTACAATGCGCACCAGGCTGCGGGCGATTACGGACAATCTCTCCGCATTTGGTTTATTGCTGTTGTACTGGCGCTCTGTTACAGGCTTATTCTTATCATTATTTCCTGTCATGGTCTCGAAGAGAGGATGGCAGTAAGGGTCATTGGGGTAATCAATTTCATTGCCGATGCTCCAGGAGAAGATACAGGGATGGTTGCGGTCCCGCTTTATCAGATCACTGAGATCTCTCTCATGCCATTCCGGAAAATCCTCATAATAGCCCTGATGCTTCGGCGGATATACATTATGTCCGGTACTCCATTTGTTCTTCGGGCCTTCCCATTCATCAAAGGCTTCATCCATGACCAGGAAGCCTATTCTGTCACACAGGTCATAGAGCTCCGGCATATGTGGGTTATGGCTCATGCGGATCGCATTGCAGCCCATCTCTTTCAGGTGATGCAGGCGTCTTTCCCATACCTCGGGAAGCACTGCCGCTCCCAGGCAGCCTGCATCATGATGAACGCATACACCCTTAAGCTTATATGCCTGTTTATTAAGGAAGAAGCCTTTATCCGGGTCAAATTCAATGCTGCGGATACCTACCAGCCGGGCATTCTCCATCTGTGTACGGACCAGGCCGTCTGCCGATTCGGAGGAGGTTACGGTAATAAGCTTATAAAGCTGCGGCATCTCCGGCGACCAGAGAGCAGGCTCTGCCAGGGTACCATGATTGGTAAGAACTGCTTCAGCTCCCGCCGGCAGCTCCATGCTGCCCTCCATGGCCAGCACCTCCTTACCCTGATAGGACAGGGTGTTCTTCACTGTTACCGTGACATCATGGCTGGAATCATTCTTAATAAGATTCTCTGTTTCGATCCCGGCTTTTTCACCGGACACGGCCGGGGTCCTGAAGAAGATGCCCTGAAACTGCGGATGCACAGACTCTTCCGCATGGACCGTAACCTTGCGTGTAATACCGGATCCGGTAAACCAGCGGGAGTCGGCAATATCCGGATGACTTACCTTTATGGCAATCACATTGGACTCGTCGCCGAATTTGGCCTGCTCCGTTATATCATAACGGAAGGTGGAATAGCCAAAGGGGCGTTTTCCAAAATAATAGCTGTTGCACCAGAGCTGGCTGTTTTTATAGATACCGTCGCAGGTAATAAAGATTCGCTTTCCGCGAAGCTTTTCCGGCAAACGGAAGGAGGTCCGGTACCAGCCGGTACCGCCGGACAGATATCCGGTACCGCTGGAATTCTCCTTTAAGAAGGGCATATGGACCGACCAGTCATGAGGTACGCCGACCTCCTGCCAGGTGTCGTCCCGGTATCCCATATACCAGGCCTCCGGACACTCTCCGTAATAAAACTTCCATTTGTGCAGAAGCAATGCTCTCATAATAATTTACCTTTCCTTTCATTTGCTTAATCATAATAAATCATGCTATTATTATTCTTAAATTATGATAAGAAAATATCGAATTTCTCCTTTAGTATAGTAATTTATTCTGAAAAAGCAATGGGATATTTTTTATGAGTTTGTAAAATAGCTACATTTTTATAAATATTTATCATCACATATATTGACATTGTATGGCATCTTGATATACTTAAATTTAAAGGAATGAATGCGGTTTCAGGATGTCCGTGCATTATGATTTTGAAAACGATTTCATGTAATATGAAATTTGCCAAATTTAAAATAAAAGGAGTCAAAAGAATGAGCGGCTACATGGGATATTTATTGGTTTATTTCACCGGGGAAAGCGAGACGGGTGAGCAGGTGTATTTCTCAATCAGCAGGGACGGATTGCACTGGCAGGATTTGAATGAGGGCAGGCCTGTCCTTAAATCAACGGTTGGCGAGATGGGTGTACGGGATCCTTTTATTATCCGGTCGGCGGAAGGAGATAAATATTATATCATAGCTACGGATCTTCGGATTGCCGGCGGCAAGGGCTGGAGCTGGGCGGTATCCCAGGCAAGCCGCAGCGTAGTGGTCTGGGAGTCATCCGATCTGGTCAGCTGGTCCGGGGAAGAACTGATCGAAGTGGGAATTCCGGAAGCGGGCTGCGTCTGGGCACCGGAAGCGATATACGATGAAAAGAACAAGGACTATATGATGTTCTGGGCATCCAATGTTAAGGAAGCAGGCGATAAGGCTGCCAAGCACCGGATCTATTATGCCAGGACAAAAGACTTTCACACCTTTACAAAAGCTGAAAAATATATCGAGAGAGAAAATCATATCATTGATACTACCATTGTCCGGGAGGAAGGATACTATTACCGCATCTCCAAGGATGAGACCACCAAGAATATTCGGATTGACCGAGGTCCGGATCTGACCGAGGGACCGTTTAGCGCCGTAGCGGCACCGGAACTGGAAGCTGTTATGGGAGTGGAAGGACCCATTGCGTTCCGCTTCAATGATAAGGAGCAGTGGTGCCTGATGGTAGACCGGTTTATGACGGACGGAGGGTATCTGCCTCTGGTGACCGACAGTCTGGCAAGCGGCAGTTTCACAGCGCTGGATCCGTCCGGCTACGATATGGGAAAGACAAAGAAACGGCATGGCTCCGTACTGAAGCTGACGAAGGAGGAATATGACCTCCTGGTCAGCAGATATAACGGCATCCCAAAGATTCACATTGACACAGCTGGTGTATAGTGATAACATAAATTTTATGAAACGGGTTTCATGATTATGAGAGGGAAGTTACTTAATTGATCCGGGTTTTATCTATTTGGGGGGATTGGAATGGGTGATACGACGATTACCGTATATGACATCGCAAAGGAAGCCGGTGTATCTCCGGCTACTGTTTCTCGTGTATTAACCAATAGTGCCAGAGTAAGTGATGAAAAGAAGAACAGGGTACAAGAGATAATTAAGAAATATGACTTTGAGCCGAACGGCTTTGCCCGGAGCCTGAGCAAGCAGGAATCAAAGACCATCGGAATGATCGTTCCGGATATCCGCAACCCGTTCTATGCCATACTTTTTGTAAATTGTGAGACGGAGGCCTCACGGTACGGCTACAATATGATACTTTGCAATACCATCAATGAGATTTCTTCTGAAAGCGGACATCTGCGCAACCTTACGGAGAAAAGAGTGGATGCTATCATACAGGCGGGCGGCAGTGTGGATGAGGTCCATCCGGACCAGCACTATATCTCCCTGATTGAAAAGATCGCAAGGAAGATACCCACGGTAATTGCAGGTGAATTTGAAGGCGCCAACGTATACCGCATTATCTCGGAGCAGACCCATGGCATGACTGAATTATTAACTTATCTGACCGGACTGGGACACAGAGAGATTGCTTTAGTCGGAGGGCGTGATTCTGTCATACCTACCGTAAGAAAGCGGCTTGCCATGAAGAAGTTCATGGAGGAGCACGGTCTTAATTACCGGAAGGAATATATCATAGATTCCGAGTACAATATCGAGGGCGGATATGAAGGCATGCAGAAGCTTTTTGAGCTGGGCAGGCTTCCGGATGCAATCGTGGGGATCAATGAATCTGCTGCCATGGGGATATATAAAGCATTGCAGGAGAAGAAGATCCGGGTACCGGAGGACATCTCCGTGGCAGGCTATGACGATACCTTCTATTCGGAGATGATGGCGCCCCAGCTGACCTGCATCAGCTATAACCTTAAGAATTATGCGGAGTTGATTATGGATACCATAATCAATCTGATCAATAAAAATGATACGGAAAAGGTCAGGTATGTTCCTACGGATCTGGTGGTGAGGGGATCCTGCAGGCCGCTGCAATGAGGAGCAGGGAACAGGAATAGGAACAGCAAAGGCAGCAGGCTGAATATGATTCGATTGAATCGTATTCAGCCTGTGTTTTTGTATAAAATATTAAATAAAGATGTTGACAGTTGATATTCACGTTGTTATAATAATCTTATGAAAGCGATTTCATATCGTATAATTTCGACAATATATACAAATTATATTTCTGTA
>JAFADH010000027.1 GCA_023424995.1 Bacillota bacterium
GCTGAGGACAGCAAGACACTGCTGCTTAAGGAAAAATTGTTGGAGAAATATCCTATAAAAGACCTGGAAATATTCCCGGTAGGCTGCGTGGTGGGAACCCATGTGGGACCGGGCGGTTGCGTGCTTACCTATATAAGACAGAAGTAGAATAATTATGCCTCTATAAGATGGAGCTGCAGATCAATAAATAAGGATAAAATGCGCTATTATACAGCTAATACTGGTAAATAGCGCATTTTTTGCATAATACCGGTATAAATGATAAAAGCTGCTAAATATACCAAATATTACATAATTGTTTATTAATTATTACATAATTATTAATAAAACGATTGACTCATTAACATATACGTAATATAATACAGAAGAGCATTATTTGGTGACTGAGTGTTTTATTACATATAAGTTAGGAGATTGATTTATGAAGAGCAAATTCTTAATCCGCCTCGCAGCAGTGTGCATAGCAGCTTTCATAGCGATGGTACCAGTGGATGCTTCCGCAGCCACCTTGTTAAAGAAGGGCTCCAGAGGAAGCGAAGTTGTAACTGCACAGACAACCTTGAAGGAATTGGGATATTACACATATTCTAAGGCAACAGGCTATTACGGTGATATAACCAGAGCTTCCGTGAAGAAATTCCAGAAAGCAAACGGTCTTGCGGCGGATGGGATCATTGGTGACAAGACCTGGGCTCTGCTGAAGAAAAAGGCATCAGCGAAGAAAGCGGCGGATCAGAAATCAGATACGGCTAAATCTGTAAAAGCCGCCGCAGCCGATGCGGTATCCGGCTCGGCCATCCGGCTGCAGTCATTAACCGGTACGGCGGCAGTCATATCGGCGAACCTGATACCTGAGTACAGCGGAGCACTGGATTGGTTTAAAGAGGTCAGATATATCTGGAGCAGGGGAGAGGATGCGGTAATAACGGATGTTGAGACGGGGCTATCCTTTCAGGTGAAGAGAACCTATGGCACCAATCATGCTGATGTAGAGCCGCTTACCAAGGCAGATACCGCAGTGGTTAAGAAAATCTGGGGCGGCTTTAACTGGGAACGAAGAGCTGTCATAGTTCAGGTAGGCAAATATACGATTGCAGCGTCCATGACGGGGATGCCCCATGCCGGTGTGGATTCAAAGCCTGCTAATAAATATGTCAGCGGACGAAGCGCAGGCTACGGGAAAGGGACCAATCTGGATGCGGTGAAGAACAATGGCTGCAGCGGAGTCATGGATATTCATTTCAAGAATAGCAGGACCCACACCACCAACACTCTTCAGAAATCCCAACAGGACATGGTAAAAAAAGCCGCCAAACTGATCCATGAATTATTATAAGAACGATATTGTAAAACCTGCCGGACTCTATAGCCCGGCAGGTACTTTTTGTACATTAAGGATGCGGCATATGCTTAAGGATTCGGATATCGCTGGGCAAACATCTGTTTATAATCCAGATAATAAATCCCGGAGATATAGGGGGCTCCGTTGCTTGGTTTGTAGACTTCGACGTCGGCAAATTGGGTAGGGAGGTCAGGAGCAGCTTGAAACGCAGCGATACAGAAGAAACGGTATTTAATCCCTGTCTCCTCACGCTTCGCCAACGCAATCGGGTGATAATGATAATTATCCTGATGTCTGCGTAAGGCATTATAAAACAGCAAGATTTCATGGTCGGTAATCACCGGTTCATAAATCCACGCCTTCATATATGATATCCTCCTGAGAACGCAGCAGCTTACTCGCTACGTTTTAATATATCATATGCAGGAGGGTTGGAATATTTTAAGAATTTCTTAAGATATCATCATATTGTCACAGCATTATCTTAATTCATTGGTCGGAGCCAGGCAATGATGATTCTCACAGACATAATATGTCGTTTTATCATTTATTGTGCGATAATCTTCGACATAATCAGCTATTCCATTCAAGACCTCCATATTTTCATCCGTCTTAAGAAGCACCACAGTGTTAGGCTCGAAATGCTCTGACAGATAATCGTATAATTCCGTGTGATTCTCCAGAGCCGTTACCTCACGGTCATTGGCGCGTGCGGAGGCACTCTTTGTTGCAACGCACACGATTTCCTTCGGAGGATATAGCTTCTGCAGGAAGGCGATCAGTGCGAAGCTATGGCCGGAAGGCGCATTCCCGATCTGGCCAGCCAGAAACCGAAGCTGCAGGTCCGCATACTTGACAAAGTGCGGATTGGCAGTAATGTGGGCAAGCCGTTGAAGAACATATCCTGCAACAGAATTACCGGAGGGAATCGCTCCGTCGTATACATCCTTCGGACGGTACAGCAGCTGCTCGGAATCCAGCGAATTCATAAAGAAGCCGCCGTATTTATTATCCCAGAATAATCCGATCATCTGATCGGCAACGGCTGTAGCCTGCTTCAGATAGCCGGTATCGAAGGTAGCTTCGTAGAGGGAAAGAAGCGCCATGCAGTAGAAGGCATAATCATCAATGTGTCCGTAATAAGCTGCTTCCTCATCCCGGTATCTGACATAGATGCGGCCCTTCTCATCGATGAGCCGCGCATTGATAAACTCTGCCGCACGCTTGGCCGCATCGATATAATCAGAATTCTTGAATACCTTGCCGGCAGTGGCATAGGCATGGATCATCAGGGCATTCCAGGAGGTCAATATCTTATCGTCCTTATGCAGCTTTGACCGGTCCAGCCGGTAAGAATAGAGCTTGTTGCACAGACGCACGACCCGTTCATTATCGGTCTTCAGTTCATTTGTCTTAATCAGATTCGGAATGGAATGACCTTCAAAGTTACCTTCTCTGGTTATATCAAAGTAGTCGCAGAAGAAGGTGGAATCGTCCTTATCCAGTACTTTATCGATTTCGTCGGGAGTGAACACATAGTATTTTCCTTCTTCTCCTTCGCTGTCGGCATCCTGCGCACAGAAGAAGCCTCCCTCGGGGTCGCTCATCTCGCGGCGGATATATTCTAAGATCTGTTCTGCCACTATCTTATAGAGGTTCTGCCTGGTGTACTGGTAGCATTCCGTATAGGTAAGCGCAAGCAGGGCATTGTCATAGAGCATCTTCTCAAAGTGCGGTACCAGCCATCTGGCGTCCGTGGAATAGCGGCAGAAGCCATAGCCGATATGATCAAAGATACCGCCACGATACATATGCTTGAGGGTATTCTCTACCATAAAGAGGGATTTCTCATCTGCTTCCAGAGCAGCATAGCGAAGCAGGAACATAAGATTGTGGGGTGTTGGGAATTTGGGTTCATTGCCGAAGCCGCCGTAATTATGGTCGTAGCTCTGGCTGAACTGCGTCACGGCCAGATTCACCATGTCCTTTGTTACGTCGGCACTGTCCGAAGAGGTTTCAAACTCCCGCTTTAAAATATCCGCAAGCTGATTGCCGGTATTCATAAAAGCCTCCGGATTCTCCAGCCATTGCAGCTTCACCTGTTCCAACAGGTCGATCAGGCCGACCATCCCGTATTGCGGTTCCTTCGGCACATAAGTTGCGGCGTAGAAGGGTTTTTTATCCGGGGTCATGAGAATGGTTAAAGGCCAGCCTCCCTGGCCGTTGGTTACCTGGCAGACTGTCATGTAGACATTATCAATGTCGGGGCGTTCCTCCTTATCCACCTTAACACAGATAAAAGTATCATTTAAAAGCTCCGCCACCTTATCATCCTCAAAGGATTCATGAGCCATCACATAGCACCAGTGACAGGTGGAATAGCCGATGCTTAAGAAGACCGGTTTATTCTCTTTTACAGCCTTCTCAAAAGCCTCATCACTCCAGGGATACCAGCTTACGGGATTATAAGCGTGCTGCAGGAGATAGGGGGATTTTTCGTTAATCAATTTATTCGGTATACGTGAGGTTCCTTGCCCCTGATTCGTTACATGTTCGGTTGTATTCATGAAAACACTCCTTAATTATATATTAAACTGTAAACACTCGTTTCAATTATTATGCCAATATGAGAGAAATTTATAAGAGAGACTGCAATTTATAATTTTCAGAACGTAAAGAAATATGCATATTAAGAATGCATATTTAATCCTTCCTCTCGTGGAAAGGAAGGGCATCTATCTGACCGGTATGGGAAATAAGCAGAATTGCGACCACCGGATAGTCGGCCGGATGAATTGTACCAATCAGGAGAGAAGACTTGCTATGCATGCTCTATAGTACTAATTGATTACTGGCAGTATAATGACATAATATTACATATATGTTAATATATGTATATTATGAGGAGGTGCTGTCGCATGAAGCTAAAAAATAGAAATTGTACAAAAAAGAAATCAGGTTATGCAAGAATCTACTATAAATTTTTCAACAGGATAACTGTTTTGGTACTAATCTCTGTCTTGCTGACGGAAACGGTTGCAGTGCAAGGTTTATTCGTATCCGGGGAGCATATGGTATATGCGGATACAACAGAGAATAACGGAAACCGGACAAATGAAGAAAAGGATATCACCGATACCGGCTCTGTTGCCGGGGAAGTCTCTGGGGTAACCGGAAATGATAATGTCCCGACAACAGATGACGGAGTTCTGCCGGGGGCAGAAAGTACGGACCCTGCAGAAGCATATGAACCGATGAATCCTCCCGGAATACCAGGGGTACCGGGTATTCCGGAGGATACCGAGGCGCCTTCGGCACCGGGCAATGTAACGGCCGTGGTCTCGGGCTCTGCAATACTTATAAGCTGGGATGCTTCAAAGGATAATACCGGGGTCAGGGGTTATAGAATTTACAGGGATACGGAAGAGATCGGGAGCTCGGAGGGAACTCATTATACGGACGCTTCCGGGATAGGCGGCATTACATATATTTATTCAGTGAAAGCTTACGATGCAGCCGGCAATCTGTCGGAGGCAGGTATCAGTATGTCCGTAACGGCAGTTGAGCAGGAGAAAGCCGTAAGCTTGAATAAACCGGAAGACTTGACTGCGATGATGTCGGATGGGAATGTTATATTAAAATGGAGGGAAGTAACAGGGGCAGACAGCTATGAACTAAGTATTAACGGGGACATTACCGATGTGGGAAATACTACATCCTACGTACATACAGATGCGCTGCCGGAGCTTAGCTATGAATATAAGGTAAGGGCAAAAAACGGTACTGGGGTAAGTGAATGGAGCGATGCGGCAGTTCTCACAGCCGGACCGGGTAAGGTATCAAATCTAAGCGTTGTATCGGTGGATACCCTTACGATGGAATTATCCTGGAATCCGGAGGAGGGAGCATCCTCTTATGAGATAGAGTGCAATGGGATTATTCTGGCTACGGTGACGGACAGCAGTTATATCCATATCCTAAATGCACCCGCAGTGGGAAACAGCGATAACCATATCCTGACCGTACCTGCGGTGCTGATCTACAGGGTAAGGGCAGTCAGCGGGGAATTAAAGGGAGTGTGGAGTGACGCCTATTCTGCTTCTACACAGATCATTATACCGGGCGGAATGATAACTGAAGATACGGTTTGGGATGGTGCGGCAGGTATCTATCTGGTTCAGGGTGATATCACCATAGTGGAGGGAGCGACCCAGCGGATTATGCCGGGGACGATAATATTATTCGAATCAGCCTGCGGCATGACAGTAAACGGGAATTTAATTGTAGAAGGAACCGAAGTGCAGTCC
>JAFADH010000028.1 GCA_023424995.1 Bacillota bacterium
CGATAGGTTAGGTTGAAAACCAGCGTATCGGCATTTTTTATGCTTATTTTGATTTCTAGTAAAGAAGTATATTTAACGACGGACTTATTGGATTATATACCGCAGGCTTTTTACCGGATTTTACGAAAACATTGTTATATGACAGGATTTATATTATTATATAATTTATAGGATTATATCTGCAGGCAGAAAGGTAACGGCCGGAGCGTATGGATGGCAGCCGCCGGATGAGCTGAGTTGATCTGCAGAGGAGTTATACCTGCAATTTATATGAATTGATAATGGAATACCAATGACATTAGAGGAGTGGTTTGATGAAAGAGAGCACCAGTTATTATGTGATCCTGGGGATTTTAAGCTTTGGAGACTGCTCAGGATATGATATCAAAAGAAAGATAGAGAATGAGATAGGATATTTTTATAAAGTCAGCAACGGTCAGATTTATCCGGTACTGAAAAAGCTTGTAGCCCAGGGGAACGCTACCTACTCTACGGAGAAAAATGACGGAAAGCCGGACCGGAAGGTTTATTCCATAACAGACCAGGGACTTGCCGTATTAAAGGAATGGCTGGAAATCCGTATGGATTACCAGCATAATAATGAGCTGCTGCTGAAGCTGTTCTTCGGAAGCAATGAGCCCATTAACCAAAACCTAAGATTAATAAATGATTTTAAGAAGCTTTATCAAAATAAACTGGACACATATAACAATATTTCGGAGCATTTTAATTTATCAACAATTGATAAGCTGCACGGTTTTTATAACTATTTTACCTTAAGATTTGGCCAGCTGATTACCGAAGCCTATATAGACTGGAGCGATGAAGTAATTGGGGTATTACAGGAATTAAATGCACACGGAGGGGAAAATACGGACTTCAATGAAAAAAAGTATTCGGCAGAGGGCAGGATAGCAACAGGGAGTGCAGATGACAACGTATGATGAAATAAATAAGAGATTAAAGTAAATAGTAAACCATTAAGAAGATCAGCAACGTACCAGTCGGACGGTTGTCTGGTCTTTTTTATGTGCAGGTATACAGCAGACTCCGATCGTTTCCGGGAAGACCGGCTATAAAAAGCCAATAGGGAAATGTCATTTTGAATAGCGCTCTAAACGCTCTTCAAGAGTCCCTGTATGCAGCTCAAAGAGGTGATTATCAAAATCGTAAAAATAGATAGAGCGGCCTTCGCCATCTGCCCTGGGACGTTCCGGACGAATGGACAGACCAAGCGATATGATTCGGCTAAGATATATTTCAAAATCATCTTCCGGGATTTTAAAAGCGCAATGGTTGTAAGTTTGCTCAGACAAAGCTTCTCCTGCCATAACGCAGATCCAAATACCGCCAACAATAAAGAATTTCTCTTGTGCTAATGAAAATTGTTTATCGCCGCTGGAATACACCTCTTGTGCATCAAAAATAGTTTCAAAGAAGTTAGCGGCCAATGCTAAATCTCTGACAATAAAAGTTATGTGGCTGATTCCTTCAATCATAATTCAGCACTCCTTTTCGGTAGTAGCGTTTCATAGAGCCGTATCTGCCGGTTACGCTTATTATCCCACATCCATTGAGGAGTAACAAGTTTTTCATATGGTGTTCTTGTAAAAAGCACCATAAATTTATTGTACGAGGTATCGTTTTCTTCCAGTATATTTTTACAGAATTTACATGTTCATATTGACAACATAATACAGTGAACATTATAATAGGTAATAAAGATATATGTCAATAAAACATATAAATATAAGACACATATAAAGGACATAAATAAAAGACATAAATAAAAGACATATACATAAAGGCAGTGTTAAACCCAAAATTAGAGGTGTGTCAAAGTAAAATATAAAGGAGGGGCTGCGCATGAGAAGGAAATGGATGATTGTATTATTAATTGCAGTGATTTTTTTTAACCTTACAGGATGTGGAGTAAATAAAGAAAATTCCCAGAACGAAAACTCCGCAAAGGAAAATGGAAAAAAATTAACCGAAGGAGTAATGGAGGAAGAACAGGAAGAGCAAGAAGAACAACAAGAACAACAAGAACAACAAGAACAACAGGAAGAACAAGCGGAACAGGAAAACCCAGAGAATCAAGAAATCCAAGACACAGAGCCGACAGCTGTGCCTAATTATGAGACGGAGGAGGAAGGGGCACCCATTGTTTACATGACCGAAGATATTAGTCCGGAAGGATTAATGAGGATCTATGAGGCCCTGGGCAGGAAAGCAGCCGGAAAGGTCGCAGTAAAGGTACATATGGGAGAACCCGGCGGCAATAATTATCTTAAACCGGATCTTATTAAAGATTTGGTGGTCTCTGTGGACGGTACATTTGTAGACAGTAATACTGCATATGGCGGACTCCGCACCAGTACTGCCGCGCATATGCAGGCTGCAGAGGATCATGGCTTTACCGCATATGCCTCGGTAGATATTTTGGATTCGGAGGGCTATATCAGTCTGCCTATCGAAAACGGAAAGCACCTGACAGAAGATCTGGTAGGCTCCCACTATGAAAATTATGATTTTATTATTGTTCTTTCGCATTTTAAGGGGCATGCCATGGGTGGTTTCGGCGGAGCAATTAAAAACATATCCATCGGTTTTGCCAATCCGGAGGGAAAGAATTTAATCCACAATGCCGGAACCAGCGATAAAAACATCTGGGTGCGCGGGAGCTATAAGCAGGATGCCTTTCTGGAGTCTATGGCTGAAGCGGCAAAAGCCATTACAGATGATGCCCAGGATAATATTCTGTATATTAATATAATGAACAACCTTTCTGTTGACTGTGATTGTGATCCAAGCCCGGCCGCTCCGGTGCTGGAGGATATCGGTATACTTGCATCCCTTGATCCTGTTGCTCTTGACAGAGCTTGCGTTGATCAGGTCTATGCGGCTGATGAAGAGAAAAGTGCAAGCTTAAGAAGACGGATAGAATCAAGACGCGGAACACTTACACTTGAGTATGCGGAAGAACTTGGCGTTGGAAGCCGGAAATATAATTTGGTGATGATCGATGAGTGATGCAATAAGACGTGAAGCTATATATTTCTGGTATTATTTTACGATCCAGTTTGGGTTTATATTTAAATATTGGATCATAGGAATTGTGCTGGGCTCTGTTATTGCTGTTTTTGGCAAAGATAGGATCCATGGCCTGTTCATCAGGATGCAGAACAGCCGGTGGGGTATATTAGGTATTATACCTGCAAGTCTTTTGGGAATAGCATCACCCCTGTGCATGTATGGGACGATTCCCATTGCCGCTTCTTTTTCGGAAAAAGGCATGCGGGATGACTGGCTGGCAGCTTTTATGATGAGTTCCATACTGTTAAATCCCCAGCTGCTGATTTACAGTGCTGCTCTTGGAAGAACCGTACTGATTATCCGATTGCTGTCCTGTGTTTTATGCGGAGCAGCTGCAGGGCTTTGTATTCATGTATTATACCGGAACAAGAAGTTTTTTGATTTTACCGGTTTCGGAAATACCTCAAACAGGGATACTGACCCGGTCATTCTTATACGTTTACTAAAGAACATAGGAAGGAACATCAGGGCAACCGGCGGCTATTTTTTGATTGGTATAACCCTTTCCGTATTGTTTCAGCGCTATGTGCCTGCTGATGCCTTTGCCAGGCTGTTTGGAAGCCAGCACAGGTTCGGAGTACTGATGGCTGCTACGATTGGGGTTCCGTTATATGTCTGCGGCGGCGGAACCATTCCCCTGCTCAGTGAGTGGCTGCAGTCGGGTATGAGTATGGGCGCCGCCATAGCATTTATGATTACCGGTCCGGCGACCAAAATTACAAACCTTGGAGCAGTAAAGACCATACTTGGGATAAAGCATTTTATTCTTTATCTGATGTATGTAGTTTTATATGCATTAATTGCAGGCATGATATTTAACCGGATTTAATGATGGGGAAAAGAACCTGCTATACCGGCAAAGGAGTTTAGACTCCATAAAATATAGCTTGGGAAGCGGCTGCTGCCGGCCGGTCAGCTTTCCGCCATATGAAAAGTTCGGCACAGCGCCGCCCATAAGTCAATTGGGCGGCGTTCTGTATAATGGAGTAATCCATATTCTGCCCAAAGTAAATATGCTCAGGCTTCTTCCCGAAGCCTTCGGATATTTCTTATTTTCTCCGCCCATGCCTTGTCCAGCAGTCTTGGAAAGAGGCGGTTAATCCGCCATGCCAGTTTAACATTGTTTGGAAAGATAATGATATCTCTGTTCTTCAACACGCCTTCCAATATTATGGAGGTGGCTTCAGCCGTATTCATAGCCTTTACCGGCAGGCTGGCAACGACCTTATCATTGGACACATTAGCTACTTTCATGTTCTTATATATATCGGTCTGGACATGGCCGGGACATACGGTGCTTACTTTAACTCCCAGATCCATACCTTCATAGCGCAAAGACAGGGAGAGACCGACAACCGCATGCTTGCTGGCACAATACGGTGTATTTCCCGGCTGAGGCATCAGTCCGGTACCCGACGCCGTATTGATAATATGCCCGAAGCCCTGTTTTGCCATTATTTTATACGCATGAACCGAGCCATAAAGCACACCGTAAAAGTTTATATCAAAAACCTTTTTCCATTGGTCCATGGTCAGATCCCGGACATCACCCCCAATCGCAATTCCGGCGTTGTTGAACATGTAATCAAGACGGCCGTATTTTGAAGCGGTATCATTAATAAGCTGTTTGACCTCCTGTTCGTTGGATACATCAATTCCTGCGGAATAAGCCTTCCCGCCTTTTTGGAGAATCGCTTCCGCAGCCTTACCGGCGTTGGCGCTATTGATGTCGGCAATTATCACTGTGGCTCCTCGTTCCGCCAGTTCTTCGCAGACCGATCTGCCTATGCCGGCTCCGCCTCCGGTAACTATGGCAATTTTTCCATGAAATTCATTCATTGAAATTCTCCCTTCTTATTGACTGACCGTTCGGTCAATTATGAATAAAAAATGATTTTAAAGCAGCTTTTTAATGTTTTCCACTATCATTTCCCGGTGCGGCTCAAAAAAATCATAGGTTAATCCGGTAGCATCATTGCAAACAGATGTAATCGCCATATTGACAAATTGCTCCGTAAAATCTGTTTTATCCAATTGTTTGCTGCCAATCCATGTATCGCCGAAAATCATGTATGATATTAAAGGTGAGAGAGCAAAGAAAAACATGTATGCCGAAAGATCAACCGAACTTCCCGGCTCTTTTTCAAAAGATATTTTCCCGGACAGAGTAGCTGGTATGATCGATTCGATTATGCTTAGCATATATTCTTTCTTAACATTGCCCTTCAGCATTTCGGCGATTAAAATGCGTATTAACTTTTTGCTGCCTGACAACAGGGAAAAGCCTTTGAGCATCGACAGCCGGACTGCCTCAGCCTGTGATAAATCGCCGGACAGTATCTTTTTCTTTTCTTCCCTGACCTTCAACAGATAATTCGAAACCAGTTCTTCCAATATCTGTTCCTTGCTGTTAAAATAATAATAAAGCAGGGATTTTGCTATTCCGGATTTCTCTGCAATCTGAGCGATACCGGTTGCATCATATCCATTTAGAGCAAATAATTCTTCTGCAACAGTAAGAATTCTGTTTTTTACATCGATACTTTTTTTATAAGGTGACATGCTGACCTCCAAAATATACTGACCGTTCGGTCAAATTTATTATACCAATGCATTGATAAAATGTCAAATAAAAATAAAATCAGGTTTGTTCAAATATGATCAATTAATGATAATGTCTCAGTGTATCACAAATGATTATGTCCCAATAAATAGTTTATATATTATAATAGTACCTCATGACTTAGAAGTGAGGTGGACACAATCAGAAAGGTATTACTTACAATGGATGAAAACCATAAATACGAGGTCATTAAGAAACTCGTGGACACAAATGGCAATAAGAAAACAGCTGCTCTTAAGATCGGTTGTTCAGACCGTCACATCAATCGTTTAATAAAGGGCTATCAAGAAAAAGGGAAAGCCTTCTTTATTCATGGTAACCGCGGGAGGCAGCCTGCCATCACCCTTTCATCCGATACAAAGCTGTCAATCCTGGACTTATATCGTACGAAGTACTATGACTGCAATCTGACCCATTATTCAGAGCTGCTTGCTGAAAAAGAAAATATCAAGGTATCCGTCAGCACGATCTCTTCTATCCTTAGAAAGGCATTTATCCTTTCACCTAAAGCAAACCGTTCTACCAAAAAAGCATTAAAAAAAGATTTAAAGGCACTTCAATCCAAGACGAAATCCAAAAAGAAAGCTGCTGCCCTGCAACGTTCCCTTCTGGATCTTGAAGACTCCCATCCCAGGCGACCCAGGTGTGCCTATTTTGGCGAAATGCTACAAATGGATGCCTCTTTGCATCATTGGTTCGGAGAAGACAAAACGCAGCTTCATATCGCTGTTGACGATGCCACTGGCTCGATTCTCGGCGCTTTCTTTGATGATCAGGAAACCTTAACAGGCTATTACCATGTACTTCATCAGATCCTTAATTCCTATGGCATACCGTATCAGTTTTTTACAGATAACCGAACCGTATTTGAATACAAAAAGAACCATGAAGCTTCTGTTGAAAAAGACACCTTCACTCAGTTTGGATATGCCTGCAAACAACTGGGAATCGATATCCGCACATCAAGTGTCGCACAAGCAAAAGGGCGGGTTGAAAGAATGTTTGGCACCCTTCAATCCCGCCTTCCCATAGAGCTGCGCTTGGCCAATGTTTCCTCAATTGAGGAAGCAAATGAATTCCTAAACTCCTACATAAAGAAATTCAACAAGCAGTTCGCTTTACCTACTGATAGTATCAAATCTGTGTTCGAAACGCAACCAGATATTGAAAAAATCAATCTTACCTTGGCAGTGCTGTCTTCTCGTAAGATAGATAACGGGAGTTGTTTGAAGTATCAAAATCAGTATTACCTTCCTGTAAACAGCCAGGGTATTGCGGTACATCACCGAAAGGGTACCACGGCAATGGTGATAAAAGCCTTCCACGGTGAGCTATACAGCTGTATTGGTGAGCAGATCTATGCACTCGAATTATTGCCGGGACATAGACCTTCCTCAAAAGCATTTGATTTAGCAGCCATTCCTGATGCACCCAAGAGGAAATACATACCGCCAATGAGCCATCCATGGAAACAGGCCTCATTTGAAAAGTATGCAAAAAGTCAGTCGCATAGAAAAGAAACAGCATAACCAAAGTTGTAAACCGGTAGGTTTATTAAGGTTACCCGAAAACTTAATGTGCTATAGATTTTTTACATGAAATACTTATTTACTCTAAGCACCAGAAATCTGGTGCTAATGTTAAAACTTTTTTAGGACATTTTCAAAAACGCTTGACACCACTTTTTCAAACTTTTTTATCACCTTTTTTTGACTGCTATATTGGGTGCTTTCTCCTGTAAATACAAGGTTTTTTATAGGTGATCAATACCATAATATTACACTTCTTTCCTTATATTATTCTACATATTTTGTAATATTATCCATCAAATAACTTCTATCTTACTTCTGTCACTTTCATCTTTAAGCTCCTGTTAAAAAAGCTGAAAGCGGCTCCCGCCCGAATTCTTCCGGGTAATCAAGGTCGCCGCTTTCAGCCTTAGTCCTATGACAGATACATTTCCCTGTTATTTCTGTACCAGATGAACCGCAAATCCGCCGTACTCCCCGTTCAGATAGATGGCAGCCAGCTTGTCATTCTTGCCGTACTTCCTGCTTTCCTCATTAAAGGTAAAGCCCTGCCTCTCCAGATGGAAGATGGCGCGTTCAATATAGTTGGTCCTGATTGCGATATGTCCGTTCTTTCCAAGATACGGTGTCTTCATAAGTTCAATTCCGGTCCCTGAGAAGATGGAGCTGTTGCCTGTATTCTTAGCAAAGCCGAACATGGCCTCAAAGGTCGTTGCCAGCTGGTCGGCTTCTGATTCAGAGTTCAGGTTTATTCCCACATGACGAACCTCAAAGCCCAGCATCAGTGTCACTGCTTCCCTGGTCAGCTGCTTTATCTTATCAAAGTTACCTGCCTTAACCAACTCGTCATTCACCATCCAGCTTCCGCCGCAGGCGATGATCTTATTAAAGTCTAGATAGGAAATCAGATTCTTCTCGTTAATACCTCCGGTGGGCATGAACTTCATGTTCACATAGGGTGCCGCCATAGCCTTAATCATGGCGAGTCCGCCTGCCGCCTCAGCCGGGAAGAACTTGACTACCTCAAGCCCCAGTTCAATGGCAGCTTCGATGTCACTGGGATTGGAGCATCCGGGTGTAATAGGAATATCCTTCTCCACACAATAACGAACTATCTTCGGATTCAAGCCGGGGCTTACGATAAAGGTCGCACCTGCACTGACGGCTTTATCCACCTGCTCCGTTGTCAGGACAGTTCCCGCTCCGATCAGCATATCAGGGTATGCTTCTCTCATCCGGCGAATCGATTCCTCTGCCGCTGCCGTACGGAAGGTTATCTCTGCGCAAGGCAGTCCCCCTTCATATAGAGCCTTCGCCAAAGGTACCGCATCCTTTGCATCGTCCAGCTTTATTACAGGAACAATACCCATTTTTTGAACTTTTAACAACATCTCATTCATTCTAAATTACCTCCGTTTTTATAATGCAAATTTATTCTGTAAGTTAATTTGTTAAGTAAGCCAATTGTCAGGAAGCAGCACCTGCCTCTTATCACGCTTCCATGGATATCTACAATAATATCTTCGTTGCACTTGTTATAAACTTCAACAAATAATTATTGTTGAACAGAATGCTTAATATCTCACTTTCACCGATCATCTGCAGGGCCTTCTGTCCCAGCTCACTGCTTGCGAAGACCGTAATAAGGATAAAGAACAGCCATACGATCGCCAGCCCGTGCACCAATCCGGCCAGTAAACCGGCAGTTTTATTGATCTGATTAAGCAGGGGCAGCTTGCTGATAATATCCAAAGCAGTACACAGCACCCATAATATGATAAGGACTACCACAAAGGTTATGATGAATGCCATGGAATTGATAATGATTCCGGTCAGATAATTATTCACATACTCTTTAAAGCTGTTAATGGATAATGCCTCATAAATCTCAGCCTTGTTGTTCTCAATCAGAGAGTCCTTAATGGAATTCGGTAATTTTAATTCCTTAATCATCGCGGACTGCTCCTCCGCCCCTGCCGCTTCTTCGGAAAACGGCAGCATGGTATCTACCTTAGCGGATATTCCGTTATAAATCTTGTCATTATCCCGCATGAAGCTGTTCACATAAGGGCTCAGCCATACGGTCAGGATAACGGCAACAATCATGGAGAATAAGGAAAATACCGTTTTTATCATACCGGCTTTCATCCCAATCAGAGAATTCACCAGTAAAATTGCAATTACTATTACTAATAACCAGTTCATATAACTTCCTCACACCTTTCATAGCTTTAAATTTAATTAAGTAGAATAAATCAACATAATTACACTCTGGAATCAGCTTATGCAGAGCTGTCTCAATATAGCATAAGCCAAGTACACTCATAATACTTCAAATGGCTTTTGCTATTCCTTCAACTGTATCTCCACCACCCGGCTGTCATTGGCCAGATAATAACGGTCAAGATCATTGATCGGATATATTGCTTCTATATTGCTGTCAAAGGTATG
>JAFADH010000199.1 GCA_023424995.1 Bacillota bacterium
AAGGTATCCGGTCCAAATCATGTTCATCAATGAACATATGTATAGTATCCCATTTCATTATTACATAAACACCCATTGTTTCCATTAGTAAAAAATTTCGATTCCGGGTATTATTTTTATATTTGAAAATTATAGTCAAAAAAGTTATGTACAATATTATTATTAAACTAGAGCGTGTTTGAAAAATCATTGCGCCGTTCTGAACGCTCCACTTTGCGGTATACAGCGTCGCAATTTTGAGAGAGTAGCGCCACTACGCTCCCAAAATCGCTCCTTGTCTTCCACAAATTGGAGCATCCAGCCCGGCACAAGCATTTTTCAAACACGCTCTAGTGGACTTTCTTCAAAGAGATATTTTATTAATAAGAATGGCAGCCATGTAGTAACCGGATATATTCCCTGGAAAAGCCTCATATTGAATTTTAGAGCTGCCAATGTACTATAGGTGGTATCTATTACGCCTTTTATAGATAAAGGAAGTGCGACGGAAATCTTTACGGATATTTTCGCTATCCATTAACAGGAATTAATCTGTTTTATAATTTACTTTACAGATTAAACAATGTATAATAATAGAATATATTTACATGGTAAAATATACAATTTTACTCAATTTAACTTCTACAATTTAAAAGGAGGCAGTAAATATGATCAGCTTTAAAACAGAATATGCACCGGGGGATGTCGGATATGACGAAGGGAGATTAGTAAAACTGAACCATTTATTTGAAGAGCTGATGGAACGAAAGATATTGGTCTCTGCAAATTATTGTCTGGCCAGGGACGGCAAGGTATTTGCCAACAATGCAGTCGGGAAGCTTTCCTTTCGGGATGAGGATACGAGAGAATTAAGTCCGGATACCATTCAGCGGGTTGCTTCCATTACAAAGCTGTTTACTGCAACCGCCATCTGGCAGCTGGCGGAGGATGGTAAATTAAGAGTAAATCAAAGGGTTGGGGAGTTCATTGAAGAATTTGATGTAAAACCTTTTAATGAAATCACAATCGCACATCTGCTTTCCCATACCTCGGGGATGCAGGCGGATGATGGGTGCTTCGAGAATAAATATTTTGTATCACCATGGACATTCATCAATCATGACAAGGGCATGAACTGGATTACCTCCGCCTTAAAAAGCGGAATGCGGAAAAAACCCGGAGAAGAATGGGCATATTGCAGTTTCGGTTTTGTAATACTTGGAGAGATCATCACAAGAGTCAGCGGACAATTTGCCAATGACTATATTACGGAGCATATTATTAAGCCCTGCGGTATGAAGGATTCCGGCTTTAACTTTGGTCGTAAGGAAATTATAAGCAGAACAAATATCCCGCATGAACGCCGTGAAAAGTTCGTGAATGAGATACTGAATGGACCGCAAAATACGGAAGAACAAGACAGTGTCTGGTCGAAAATACCCGGTACAGGGGGCGGCATGTATTCCACCGCATATGATTTATGCCGCTTTGGCACGATGCTGCTGCAGGGAGGATATATCGACGGAACCAGAGTGATCGGGCGAAAAGCGATAGAAAAAATGTCCGCACTATATACGGCGCCTCATATCAGGGACTATTGCTGGAACGCCGGCGGATCCTATCGCCAATACGGTTTGGGACCGGATATGCGCTGTAATGAAGCGAGCATATATACTCAGGGAACCTTCTTCCATGAGGGAGCCGGCGGCTGCTGTCTCATTATGGATCCCGCAGAAAAGCTTGTTGCGGCTTGGTTTGTTCCGTTTGTTAATGATGTTTGGCATGGAGATGCCTTATATAATGCGGCAGCAGTGATGTGGTCAGGATTAAAGTAGGACAGGCTGTCAGGCTGCATATATTTCTCCGGTAAAATAATTGCGGGAAATAGCTGAAGTACTCCTTGCAGGAGGCAGAATGAAGTACATACGTCATCAATTTGAAGTAATGAAAGCAATCGCACTGGTTACCTATAAGGAATGGAGTGCTTACCGCACCCATTCCATGGTTTCTGTTTTTGTAGGACCGGTTTATTTTATTGTCCAATATTTTATCTGGACAGCGGCTTATGGCGGGAGAGCCGAGATAAACGGTATGAAGCTGTCTCAGATAATAACCTATTTTGGAGCCTCCACTCTGATCGGATACCTGACGATGGATTTTGCTGATTGGAATCTGCAGATGTTAGTCCGGACCGGTAAGTTTTTGACTTTTTGCCTGCGACCAATTCACCATCGCTTCTTTGCATTCTCACAGAAGGTCGGTCATCGGTTTCTTGGGCTGTTATTTGAATTTATCCCATGTTATCTGATTTTTTCCCTGCTGTTCGGCGTAGAAATGATACCAAAAAGGATAGGATGGACATTGCTCTCTGTAGCCTTTGCTTTCCTGATGAACTTCTATGTCCATTATATATTGGGAATGACTGCGTTTTGGTTTATACAGTCCTCAGGGATACGAAGAGTGTTTGATCTGTTATCCGGAGTGTTTTCCGGGGCATTCATACCCCTGGTATTTTTTCCGAAGGTTATCCAAAGAATATTATTCTTCCTGCCATTTCCGTATATGTCCTATGTTCCGACCATGGTATTTACCGGAGAGTTTCATCTTGCAGGCATTGGTATGCCGATACCGGTGATTGTAGGTCTTCAGGGGATTGCTGTAGGCATTGTTATAATTTTAAGTGAGCTGATATATAAGGCATCCATGCATCATTTTAACGGTGTTGGGGCGTAATTAAGAAGTCGTCCGGAGAGTGGGAATTTCTTTTTACAAAAAGGTGTAAATAAGGATAAAACTTTGATAATTGATATGGATTTCACAAGGGTGTATCAAGGTATGAATCCGGAAAGGAACCTATAGAGGAGGGGCAAGATGAAACGATATCTGCACATCTATAAGGAATGTATCAAAGTTGCATTTACCACGGCCTCTACCTATCGTTTGAATTTTTTCCTGAATTCAGTGATTATGGTATTGGGAGATATATTGTTCCCGCTGGTTACCCTCTTAATCTATGGATCAGGCGCCGGATTTGAAGGATGGACCGTATATGAAGTACTGCTGATCCAATCCGTGTTCACGATGTCCATGGCAATCGCTGATATGAGCTTTCATGGAATTATGTGGGCAACTATGGGAGCTGTTCGTGAAGGGAATTTTGAGATGGTATTGCTGATGCCGGTGGATACGATGTTTCTTCTGATGGCACGCAGCTTTTCAGTTGATGCAATTGGCCTGTTCCTTGGAGGAGCTGCTATTTTTATTATTGCGTTAATGCATTTGGCGGTACCGTCTCTGATCATGTGGCTGCAGTTTGGTTCTATGTTTCTGATAGGACTCATGGTTATGCTGGGAATCGCGCTTATGATGGCCGCAACTTCATTCAAGTGGGTCGGAAATTCCCGTATTCCCGAGATATTTGACAGCCTGCGCAGCTTTGGCAAGTATCCGCAGAGCATTTTCCCGAAGACAATTCTGATCATATCCGCTTTTTTGATCCCCGTAGCGATGATTGGCTTCTTTCCGGCAGCAGCACTGATGGGCAGAGGAAATTACATCATGTTTATCGCGATCCTTCCAAGCGTAGTGTTTTTGATCCTTGGAATTACTTTATATCGCTTCATGGTACGAATGTATCAGGGCGTCGGAGGCTGAGATGGGAACGATTATTACGGTTGAAAACCTGATTAAGAAGTACGAGACCTATAAAAGAGGCAGCGGATTTAAGGAGAGTGTTAAGACCTTTTTTCATCGGGAGAAGATTCCGGTAATGGCGGTAAATGATATCTCCTTTACTGCGGAAGAGGGAGATATTATCGGTATTCTGGGACCCAATGGCGCCGGCAAATCAACGACGATTAAAATGCTGACCGGTACACTGTACCCAACCAGCGGTAATATCAACGTTATGGGCTTTAATCCGACGAAGAACAGAAAATCTTATGTCCGTCAGATCGGAGCAGTATTCGGACAAAAATCACAGCTGATATGGGACATACCGCCAATTGACAGCTTTCGTATGAACAAAGCAATCTACGGCGTACCGAATCAGGATTATGAAGAGAGAATAGAAGTTATGTCTAAGCTGTTCGGAGTAGAGGACTACATTACAAGACCGACCAGAGTTCTATCTCTTGGTGAGAGAATGAAGTGTGAGTTTATAATGGCTATGCTGCATCAGCCCAAGGTAGTATTCCTAGATGAGCCGACCATTGGTCTGGATGTCATAGCAAAGCAGAGAATCCGGGAATTTATCAGGGAGATGAACCGGCGGGGAACTACCTTTATTCTCACCACTCATGATTTGGAAGATGTGGAACAGCTGGCTAAGAATATTGTTATTATTAACTATGGAGAGAAGGTATTTGACGCTTCCATCGAAAACCTGAGGAAGGTTCTGGGAGCGAAGAAAATCGTACAATTGGTACTGCAGCAGCCGATTGAGGACTTGAATATTGAAGGCGCAAGTATAGTGGAGAGAAAATCCGAGTGGAATATAACCGTCAGCGTGGATCTTGATGCAATCTCTATTACGGATTTCATAGCAAGGCTTTCTGAAGAATGCAGCTTTACTGATATCTCAATTAAGGAAATGCCAATGGAGACGATTATTACACATATATATCAGAGTAAGAAAAAGGGCGAATGAAATTATTATATCTCTTTGATCATATCTACTAACCATAAAGAGCATCAGCTTTCGGGCTGATGCTCTTTATCTTTGTACAGCGGATAATGTTAAACCTCTCTTTTTTTGATTACTCTAAATGCTTCTTATAAAAAGCTATAATTTGTTTAGATTAATCTTAAATTCTGCAGACTGTTTCTAAACATTGTATAGGTTATATTGTTCTTAAGAAAAAACCCGGAAGGCTACGGGAGATATCGGACAATGGAAACAGAAAAATGATGGAGCTTAAAATATGAAAATATATTTCTTTTCAGGAACACATTGGGATAGGGAATGGTACCAGACATATCAGGAATTTCGCTTTAAACTGGTAAAAATGTTGGATCATTTAATCGAAGGCCTGGAGCAAAATAAGGATTATGGGGTTTTTCACCTGGATGGGCAGACCATTATATTAGAGGACTACCTTGCAATCAGGCCGCAGAATAGAATGAGGCTGGAAAAGCTTATCCAAAGCGGTAAATTACTGATTGGTCCATGGTACTGTATGCCGGATGAAGTTTTACTGTCAGGAGAAAGCTTAATTAAAAATCTGCAGCTGGGGCATAAAAGAGCAAGAGCTTACGGACATGATCCGCTTAAATACGGATACATTTGTGACATCTTTGGACATATTGCACAGATGCCGCAGATCTTCAGGGAATTTGGCATTAACCATGCCTTGCTGGGACGGGGAACCAATGAACATACAACCTTACCGCATTTTACCTGGGAGGGAATTGACGACAGCAGAATTACTGCCTTTAAGCTTGCGGACGGAAACGGATACGGAAATTTTTCGCTGGAGGTTGTTGCTCCCAGGCATGCATCTGCTAATGAAAAGGAACGTATCAGAAAATTAGTTGATTATGAAATAAATCGCAGCAACCTGCCAATTGTTTTGCTTATGGATGCCATAGACCATAATTTTTATGATGAGAACACTCCGGAATATCTCTCTGTTATTAAGGAATTGTACCCGGATGCTGAGGTGTATCACTCCAATATTATGGATATGTGTAAAGAACTGGATCAATATCATAATCTTCCTGTAAAAAAGGGAGAGATTTATGAACCGGCCAGAGACAAAAAGCCCTATATTCACTTAATAGCCAATACTCTTTCCAGCAGATACCCGATAAAAAAATATAATGACCTCATACAGACCATGCTGGAAAAGCAGGTACATCCGCTGCACGCCTTCGGATTGGTGGAGGTAGCCGAAGGATTTTTAAATCTGGCAAATCAATATTTACTGCAGAATCATCCCCATGATTCTATTTGCGGCTGCAGTATTGACCAGGTGCATAAGGACATGGAATATCGTTTTGACCAGGCATATATGATAGGCAGCCAGATTTTAGATGAATTCAGAAATAGTAATAAAAAGGAAGAGAAAAGCACGAATAAGGTGATCAAACTTTTCAACCCTCTTCCCTACGCCTATCAACGCGTGATTGAGGTTGAAATTGATTTTGAAGCCGGCTACCCGGCAAAATACCAGGAGCCCTTTGGCTATGAGCTTATAAACAGCTTCAGGATATACGACGCCGATGGTATTGAGCTTCCCTATGGAATCAGTGATATAAAGACGAATTATTGCAAAAGAGTATACAACCAAAATGTAATTTATGTTGATTGCTATAAGGTGGTGTTGGAAGTTAAATTACTTCCTATGGGCTTTACCGAACTTTCCGTTGTTTCCTTTGGGGAGGCGGCAAGATGCTTTGATAGAATGCCGCAGACGGAGAATAAGGCTTCCAACGAATTTATAGAGTTAACAATTCAACAAAACGGCTGCCTTACAATTTATGATAAACGCACCCGGAAGGAATATAGAGATTTGCTTACTGTCGTTGATGATGGGGATATAGGAGATGGGTCGTATCATGTCAATCCGGTCTGCGATATTTCTGTCACCAATACAACCGCCAGAATAGAAAAGGTTGAAAACAATGTAAACAGGGTGACTTTTAAAATAACACAGAGCTTATTACTTCCGGAGCAAATGATTTGGGACAAGTTCGGTATT
>JAFADH010000218.1 GCA_023424995.1 Bacillota bacterium
CGTATCGCATTGTACCATGTCACATTAATTCCCGGGATAACCCTTACTCCGTTATAAGAAAGGAGCCTCTCCACATATCCAATCCTGAATCCGCCAGATATAATTCAAGCCGCCCGGGCTCCAATACATACATCCTTCTGTCGTTCCATACCTTTAACTGGTCTTCCTCTATAGACAGTGTGCAGGATACGGCGGCGCCTTTTGGCACCCATACCTTATCAAATGCTTTCAGTTCCCTGACTCTGGGTATTACACCGGATTGCATATGCCGTATATAAAGCTGGGGCACAGCATGGGAATCATAGCCTCCCGTATTCGTGATCTGAAGAGTCACCTTGATACCATATTGTTTTATATCCGCTTTGCTTATCCGGCAGACCGAATTTTCAACAGTCCCATGTTCAGCAGAAACTGCCGCCCTGATATGGGTATATTGAAGCTTTGTGTAGCTTAAACCGTAACCGAACGGATATAAGGGCCCCTTTTCCAGATCATAATAGTCCATCCCCCGGTAGGACGCCTTGTAATTATAATATACCGGCAGCTGTCCTGCATATCTGGGTATGGATACGGGAAGACGTCCGGAAGGACATACCGCTCCGAATAATATCTCCGCAATGGCCTGTCCGCCCTTGATTCCGGGATAGAAGCCGCATAATACTCCCATTGACAGCTCATTAATCCCTGAGATAGCATAAGGCCTGCCTTGAATCACTACGGATATTACCGGCTTCCCCGTATGATATACCGCTTCTGCCAGCTTCTCCTGACAGCCGGGAAGCTTCAGGTCCGCACAGTCAACTCCTTCTCCACAGTCCATATTCACAGGACCTCCGGCAATGGCTGCCCCGTTATTATCAAACCGTGCTCCCTGAAAACGGCTGGAGGAGCCGCCCAGCACCAGGATTGTTATGTCACAGGACTTTGCAAGCTCCGCTGCTTCCTCAAGCATCTCCCCTGTTCCGGTAAACAAACCGCAGCCCCTGGCATATTTCACATCCACGGCAAGACTGTTATCCGCAATAAAGCTTTGGATCCCTTTTAATACGGTTATCCCGTCTCTTTCCTCCACGGGCGGGGTATAATCTCCCAGCTGGTGATATAATTCATCCGCATTCGGTCCGATGACCGCAATGGATTTAAGCTTCTTTCCATCCAATGGAAGAATTGAATTTTCATTTTTTAATAGAACAACGGATTCTCTGGACAGTTGGAGGGATTCCGAATATTTTTCATAAGTGAAGCTTTTTGGTGAAGCAGTCTCCTCAAGATACGGCTGATCAAACAGGCCCTGTTCATATTTCATCGTAAGGACCCGCAGAACCGCTCTGTCAATCTGCTTTGTGGTCACCAGGCCACGCTCACAGGCTTCCTCCAGCCTGGCAAAGCCGGTATCCCATAATCCGATGTCTACTCCGGCCCGCAGTGCTAAAGCTCCTGAAGCCACCCTGTCTCCCGTCATTATATCCAGTTGGTCAATTGCAACACCGTCCGACATGACCACCCCTTGAAACCCTAACTGGTCCCGGAGGATATCCGTAAGAAGATATTTATTGGCATGGCAGGGAAGCCCGTCGATCTCATTATAAGCTGCCATGATACCGGAGACACCGGCTTCACAGCAGGCCTTTACCGCGGGAAGATGAATCTCCCGAAGTTCTCTTTCCCCGATCCGGGCCGCACTGGCATTTATACCGCCCGTGCCTTCCCCCTGGGCACAATAATGCTTTGCGACAACGCCGACGCCTTCCTCCTGGATCCCCTTCACCGCTGCCGCGGCGAATACCGATGCCAGATATGGGTCTTCCCCGTAGCATTCTTCGCTTCTTCCCCAGCGTGGATCGCGCAGAATATCCAGCATGGATACCAATGCCATGTGGACTCCCATGGATTTTAACTGTCTTCCGCATACCCTGGATGCCGCTTGATATAATCCGGGATGAAAGGTTGCTCCTATGGCTAAATTGACCGGCAGCAGATATCCGTCCAACGCCTGGTGTCCATGGGGCGCTTCCGTACTCAGCAGCATAGGGATTCCTAATCTTGAATGCTCGATTACGAACCTCTGTATCATATTATATGCCTTTATGGCCAGTGCTCCCGTGAGTCCGTTATCCGCATTCCTGCCGGACCAGGGGTCCGCACGGTATAATCCGTACAGCACCCCCAGTCCGCTGTATTTTTCAATTTCTTCCGTTAATTCCCCGGAGAGCGTTATACCGTCTCCATCCCGTTCATAGACGGAGAAGCCGTACAGTCTCTGATTCAGCTGCCCGATTTTCTCCCGCAGGGTCATCTTTGATAACAGCAGCCTTGCTCTTTCTCCGGAGGTTGTATTATTAATAATCACAGCATCCGCATCCTTTGCTCTAGATATAGAAGCCTAATATTCCTTCACTCATTGCCCTGCCATATTCCAGTGCCTGCTCCGGAGCTTCAAGCTTATCCGCAGCAATGGTATAGGTGGATTCATAATTATATCCGGCGTATTTGAATTATAAGTCCCTCAATTGGTCGGCATACCACAGGATAATATTCTGGAGCCGGTAAAGCTCTGATTCCTTGCTTACCGTTCTCCATATTCTCTTATATTCATGGAACCAATGCTCCAGCTGCTTCGCAAGTTCACCCGGCACCGCTGCCTGGGCATTCTCCACGCCGCACCGGTATTGCTGGAGGGTGGCTCCGACGGTATTAAATAATGCCATGCCCTCTGCCGCCACGATATAAGGCAGGACCAGGCTTCTCTTTGTAAGCTCCAGTTGTGTCAGATCCCGGTATAAGCTTTGAATTCCTTCCCGGACGGATTCATTCACCGCCTTTGCATGGGTAAAATCAATGGAGGCCAAGTATTCCCGTTTCTCCTCTTCTGTTTTTTCCCTGCCTTCCAGCTCCATGAAGACGACGATATGGTACCAGTCAAATACGCTCTTGCCGGAAAGTCCCGCAAGCTTGCTGACAAAGGTCTGTGAACGGTCACCGAACATAGTCTGTGATATCTGGCGGTTCATCTCTTCCCTGGGGATAATCTCATGATTCCAGGAAAAGGCAGCGGCATAGACCATACCGGTAAACCCGAATTCCGGGTGATTTATGTGTCCGAAATCACCCCAGTCCGTGACTAATAAGCCCAAAGCTTTATATTTATGGGCATAGGAGCACATCTTTGTTATATTCTCATAGGAAGCGTCGATTAAATTAATAAACTGATTCCAGCCCGCAACTCCCGGGCATATATACTGGGTGGCTCCCGCCTGATCCAGTATCCTGGTTCCGTCCTCCCGTTCGTCGCGACCATAGCCCCAGTTAAGGCAGATGGTTTCGGCCGGCAGACGGCGGATGGCTTCCGGGAAGCCGCGGATGATGTCTCCCCAGAACATAGGGCGCTTGCCCTTTTGGACCAGATAATCACACAGCTCCTTCACATAAGCGATATAGATGGTGTCAACACCCAGCTCTTCCGCCAATTGCTTGGATCTGCCCTTGCCCAGATCAAAGGTCTCATCCGCACACAGATTAAAATGCTTTGAGGAAAACAAGGGTATATATTCGTCGATCAGCCGCTTGATCAAGACCAGGCTTTGGTCATTGGATACATCGATGGTATGATGCTGCATGCGGTCATCCAGGGAAAAAACCTGCCGGTCCAAATCCGGCAGTTCACATAATCCGGAATAGGTCTTGGTACTTAATAATTTATACAGGTGCCCGAAGGTGGACAAGGAGGGTACCAGCTCGATATTAAGCTCCCTGCAGTAGGCGTCAAGTTCCAGGATCTCCTGTGCCGTTAACGGAGTATCGTCCCGCCATACCTCACTCAGCTCCTTGAATAAAAAGCTGTGCTCCACATAGAGCTGCAGCTGGTTGAACTTATAATAGCTCAGCTTCTCTGCAAAGGACTTAAGATAGGAAAGAGTAGGAATCCTGCCTCTGGTCACGTCAAGATAATAGCCTCTGTGCTTAATATCCGGATAATCTCTGATTGTAAGACAGGGCAGATAAGCTCCTTCCCCGGCGATGATCTGCCTTAAGGTCTGCAGCCCGTATAAAATTCCTGCCGTGCTGCCGCCCCGGATATGAATACCCTCCGGCTGTATGTCCAGAGTATAGCCTTCTTCATCAAGTTCCTTATCCTCCTGCAGGCAGATGCAACCTGCTTCATAAGCTCCCCTGGTAATTGACAGGGAATATCCCAGCTGTGCCAGGATGTCCTTATTCAAAAGGGCTGCATGGGATAATATCTCGCTGCCGCAGGCTGCGTCGATCACAATTCTTCCATGATAGGTCAGGGTGAAATTACCGCTTCCGGTAACTATATATTGAGGCTTGGGAATGATATGCATGGGGAACCTCACTTTCCTTATCTGCCAATATATCGGCGATTATTAACTACAGCTTAAATCACAGCTCTATCTGTTTTTGAATCTGACCCGGTAGGATTTGATCTCATAAGGCCTGATGGTCATATCAAAGCCGTACTCCGTCCCGGCAGCAGCTTCCGCCTTCTCCTCAATCAGATTACACTCTTCCACCGATATAACCTCCGCTGCCGCTCCAAGCTTCACCCGCGCTTTGGTCAACGCATTTTCACATTCATAAAAACGCAGGATGATACCGTCTCCATCCTCTGCCTGTTTTACTGTCTCAAGGATAACATTGGACTTATCCACAGAAGCAAAGGAGACAGCTGCTCCGGGAGCTCCGCCCTTCACGGCATATGCGGGCTGGTTCAGCTTCGCGGCTTCCTTCACCGTACCTGCGGACTTCCAGCTTTCGGCATGAGGATAGATTGCATAAGTAAAGTAATGCTCTTCCTGATCCGTGGTCGGATTGGGCTCAATACCGGATTTGATCAGGGTGACAGCCATATTGCCATCCTTTACGGAATGACCGTATTTACAATCATTGAGCAGGCTGACACCGTAATGGCCCTCGGAGAGATCGATCCATTTCTGTCCGCAGCTTTCAAATCTTGCCACATCCCAGCTGGTATTGCTGTGTACCTTTCTGGTCAGATTGCCGAATTGTATATCAAAGGTTGCTTCATCGGAGTGGATATCCACCGGAAAATGTACCTTTAAAAGATGCTGGTGCTCCTTCCAGTCCACATAGGTCTCAAACTCAATTCTTCTGCTGTCCGCATAAAAATGTATCCTCTGCCGGATGAACGAATTGCTGATGCTTCTTTCAAGCTCCAGAGTAGCCCGAACAGCACCGGTCTCCGTCCATTCCATCCGGGAGACATGGGTCGCATCCCAGTATTTCTCCGTATGATAGATATCAATATCCCAGTTATCATAATAAATCGGCTTATCCTCATACATGCGGAGAAGATTGCCGCGCTGACCGGGCTGCAATACCTCGCGGTCATTCTCCTTGTCATAGATGGAGGTGAACATACCCTGCTCATCAACACGGACCGAATAAAAAGGTGTCTCAAGATGGTTGCCGCTGCGCCTGAAGGGAGTATCCCCTTCGGTGCTGTCCTTAACCAGTTCAAAGGTCCTGCTGCCCTTGGAAGGAATGCCCTTCACATACGCAACCGCACCTTCCTTGGTCTGCTGTACAGGATAGGTATTGCCCTTCTCATCCTTTAAGGCTGCCGCATGACAGCTGCCGAGATTTACGATATCATCGCGCTCAAAGCCCAGGGTGTTATAGATGGTCAGTCCTTCCCCTTCCCCGGTCAATTCCTTTAAGCGGTAGCCGATCAGATTGGCTGCTTTTTCGGCAAGCTCCCCATACTCCCTCTTAGTCACCTCATATACTTCCTTAATGGAAGATCCGGGCAGGATATCATGGAATTGGTTGAGCAGAACCGTCTTCCACATTCCGTCAAGTTCTGCGGCAGGATAGGGAATATCGCAGTCCAATGCCAGAACGGCAAATAATTCCAGATCCATAAGCGTCAGCTCGCTCTTACGGTTGGATCGTTTATTTCTGGCCATGGAGGTATAGGTCCCTCTATGGTATTCAAAGTAGAATTCACCTTCCCATACGGGAAGTCTCGGATTATCCTTAACCCTTTCATATAATTCATCAAAAAAGGTCCGGGAGAATTCCTGACGTACCTTGGGAATTCCCCGAATTCCCTTCTCCATCCGGAGGGAAGTCTCAAGCATCTCGCGTGTGGGACCGCCGCCGCCGTCTCCGTATCCGTAGGATACCAGGATATCATTATTGATCTCTTTATTCTGATAACGCATCCAGCCTCCCATAATCGAATCCGGATGCAGCATGCCGTTATAAGTAGTAAAGAATTCTTTCGTACTCTGACCTACCCCCAGGGTCGTGATCAGATGTGTCAGTACTTTTGTTCCGTCGATCCCCTTCCAATACAAGGTGTCATGGGGTATCTTATTAAACTGGTTCCAGGCCAGCTTGGTAGTCATAAAGTAATCGATTCCCGATTTCTTCATGATCTGGGGAAGCGCTCCGGAATAGCCGAATACATCGGGGAGCCAGAGAATCTTATTATCCACGCCGAATTCTTCCTTGAAGAACCGCTTGCCGTGCATAAACTGGCGCACCAGGGATTCTCCCGAGGTCAGATTACAGTCTGCCTCCACCCACATGCCGCCTTCCGGTTCCCATCTTCCTTCCTTTACCCGTTCCTTAACCGCAGCATAAAGCTCCGGATACCGTTCCTTAAGGAAATAATACAGCTGGGGCTGGCTTGACATGAACTTGTAATTCGGATATTCCTCCATGAGCTTTAAGACCGTGGCAAAGCTTCGGCCGACCTTCTCACGGGTCTGCTCCACCGTCCACCACCAGGCAACATCAATATGGGTATGACCGATACAGGTAGCGATCACATCCTCATAGCCTGCCATATCCTCATACAGCGCTTTCTCTATGTAGGAGTCTGCCGCCGCCAGGGTTTCATAGAAGGCTTCGGAATATGGCGTTCTCAGATCCAGCTTATTGATGCAGTTATTTAATACCGTCTCAATATCCCTTCGGATCTTATCGTCCGCATCCATACGCGGAAAGGCACTTAAGGGAACACTGATGTCATAATACAGCTTCTCAATCCGGGGATCTATCTCAAGCATCTCCACGATTAAGTTGAATTCACTGTGCAGAGTGCCCGTATAAGACTGCAGATCCAGATGATAGGTCTGCCCCTCCACAGCTTTCCCGGATAACAGGACTTTCCGGTGATTCATATCGATACCCTGGACTGCCGCCTGGTCAACATATAATAAAAACTGAGGGTTCTTGCCGTCGTCCCATTCCTCGATCTGTGTTCTTACATTCATCCAGACCGCCTTGCCGCCAAGCTCCTTGGGTACCGTGAACTCGCCCCGGAACCAGTAATGCTCATCCGGGCCGTACCAGTGCATGGTCTTACAGTCAAACTGCTTCCATTCCGACCTGTCCGCATCCGCATCCTGCGGATATATAAAATTACCTTTTTTATATTTCCAGTCATCCACCGGGATCTTCTGCACCACAGACAGCTTCTTTAATTCGCTGCAGATCACCCGGATCCTTTTATCCAAAAATTCCATAAGCCCCTCTTTCCGCACAGATAACCATATGCATGTTCGTTATGTTATTTATTATAAACCTTAAGCCTCATCCATGGAAGCCATTAAATCATCAATTGTTGTAAAGGCTAATCCGACTACCGTATCGGCGCAGCCATAATAGATTGCAATACGCCCGGTCTCCGCATCCGTCAGAGCGGCGCACGGGAATACGACATTGGGCACATCCCCGGTAGTTTCATATGTTTCCTGGGGTGCAAGGATATAATTTGTGGATCTCTTCTTCACCTTCCAGGGTTTCTCAAGATCCAGCAATGCGCAGCCCATGCGGTACACAAACCCGTTGCAGGTGGCCAGTACTCCGTGATAGATGAGCAGCCAGCCCTCCTCCGTCTCGATGGGGGTAGCTCCCGCTCCTATCTTGGTTGCCTGCCAGCCGGATTTTTCAAATTCACTGGTACCCATGACATACCGGTGATGCCCCCAGTATTCCAGGTCCCCGCTCTGGCTGTAATAGATATCACCGAAAGCAGTATGCCCATTATCACTGGGACGGCTCAGCATGGCATATTTGCCGTTGATTTTTTTAGGAAAAAGAACACCGTTGCGGTTGTATGGCAGGAATGCATTCTCCAGCTGCGTAAAATTCTTAAAATCAAAGGTATATCCGACGCCGATGGTAGGACCGTGGTACCCGTTGCACCAGGTAATATAATAACGGTCTTCCATATAGCAGACTCTCGGATCATAGCGGTAGACCTTCTCTGTAATCTCAGCATCCTCACCGGTGAACACAATCGGCTCCGGCCGGATATCCCAATGAATACCGTCTTTACTGAAGCCTGCATAGATATCCATGGTTACGGCCCTGCTGTCACACCGGAATATGCCCGCATAGCCATCCTGAAAAGGCACCACCGCACTGTTAAATACACTATTTGAAGTCGGTATTGCTTCCCTTCCGATAATTGGGTTTGCATCATACCGCCATACGGGATGCTTATATCCCTCCGGCCTGTCCTGCCACGGAAGAGTCTTCATTGATCCTCCGATTATTTTACTCATAGTATATTCCTCCATCTTTTATTTAGTCAATCATTACTGTCATTTTTGGTTCGCTTCTTATCATTTATTTAATAATCGGTTTCCCAATTTTACCTTCAAATTGATTGTATAACTTCTATAGCTGCCTTAATTAAAACATGAAACGAGCCATTGCAAAATTCCAAATTCAACTGCTATTTGCATTTTGTAACAGCTCGTTTCGTATTTAAACCATTATTCGTCTGCGGTCCGGCCGGGAAACTGCGTTCCCCGGCTCACACCGCACTTATCCGTAAAATCCGTTCTCTATTGCGTATCCTGTTTATTGAAAATATGCACTAATCTGAGACTGTGCTTCCTCAATGATCGTGTCAAAGCCTGCTGCCTTAAGCTCCGTTGTGATCTTAGGCACTAATACGTTAGGATCAGTTGCGCCTGTCAATAGCTCGCTGCGATACTTCTCAAAAATTTCCCTGCAATTTGCCAATTCGTTCTGTACCTTGGTGACATCCATGCTGAAGCCTAATAATACGGAAGGCTTCGCCTGCTCATTTAATGCCTTAACCTCATCCCATTGGTTGAACTCATCGGAAGCAAGCTGGGATACGGTAAAGAAGGTTCCCTGGGTATAACCTGCCATAGGCCAGTCAGTATTGATTTTCTCGATCTTTCCGTCTGCCGTATAATTGAAATTCTCGCCTTCCACTCCGTAATAGAACGCATCCCTTACCTTGGAATCCAAGTTAACCAGCTGTAAGAACTCCAGGCATTTTTCAGGATATTTGGAGCCGGAATATATTGCATTCAGGGAACCGCGTACCGTTTCGTTGGATACGATTGTCTCGTTGATCTGAATCGCTTCCGCTTCTACTCCCATGTTAGGACCCCAGGTAGTCTTTGCTGCGGACGGCCATCCCTGTGCGATACCGACCGCCTTATAAGTAGGCTCCTGATCCAGGGAAGGTGCATCTGCATTGATAATACCTGCCTTATACCATTCATGAATGGTATTTAACTGGGATATAATGTCGGACTGCTCTAATACATTAACAACCGTACGTGTATCATCATCGTATCTTACTCCCAGTGCAGGCAGTCCGGGGCCCATGGTATCATATAAGCTGAATATCATGCTGAGTCCGCTGGCTGCCAGAGGGAATACATAGGTTCCTTCGCCTTCCGATATCTTCTTTAAAGGCTCGGTAAGCGCTTCCAGGGTATGGATATTGGTATAGTCGATGCTGTATTTATCAACCATTGCCTTATCCCAGATGATATAATTGGACATGGAAGAATCCTTATAGGTGGGTACTGCAAGCACACTGCCGTTAATTGTTACCGCATCCCAATAACTCTCGGGAATATAGGAATATAAATCAGGCGAACTGGTTTTTACAAGATCCTTAATATCATAGTAGGCACCTAATGCAGCATCCGCTGTAAAGTTGCCGCCATCGGTAAAGAGGATGTCAAAATACTCACCGGAGTTAATAAGAACATTGCGGCGGTTACCCCAGTCACCCCAGGATACAACCTCCATATTAATGTTAACACCGATCTTCTCCTCTAAGTAAGGATTGATCTTCGCCAGCCAGGAATCATAGTTTGTGGGCATACCGCTGCCAACGGCAAGCCATTTTAGTGTCACAACCTCATCCTTGGAACCCGTGCCCGTGGGTTCGTTATTTGATCCGTTGTTTGTGCCGTTGTTGTTTCCTGTATCACTGTCTTTACCGGAGCAGCCAATAAGGATTGTACTGAGTATCAGCACAAAAGAAAGTAATAAAGCAATTCTCCTTTTCATAAAATACCTCCAATAGATTATTATTTATTTATTAAAGTATAAATACTTTTAATAAATCATCATCAGCTGCTGCTTATCCTTTTACCGAGCCTATGGTCAGTCCGGAGACGAAGTACCGCTGGAAGAAGGGGTAAGCGCAGGCGATCGGTACTACGATCATAACTGCAATGGCCATTCGCGCAGATTCCGTAGGCATCAGATTTTTATATTCCTGCAGGGATAAGCCTGCGGAAGGGTTGCTGGCCAGATACTCTACATTACGCTGGATATTATTCAACAGAGCCTGCAGCGAGATAAGCTTGTTGTCATTAATATAAAGCGAGGACTGGAACCAGTCGTTCCAATATCCAAAGCTTAAGAATAGTCCGATGGTAGCCAGCAGCGGTTTTGATATGGGAAGAATAATTCTTGTAAATATGCCCAATTGATTGGCACCGTCAATTTTTGCCGCTTCCACAATGGAATCCGGTATGCTTGTTTTAAAGAAGGTTTTACATATGACAACATTATAGGACGATACAGCCAGAGGCAATATCAGCACCCAGACGGTGTCCTTAAGATGCAGCAGATTAACATTCACCACATAGGAAGCTACCATACCTCCGCCAAAGATCATGGGAATGAAAACCACCCAGGTTAAAAACCCCTTTAGCTTGAATTCAGACCGTGACAGGGAGTATCCCATGGCCGACGTCAGAATAAGTCCTATGACGGTGCCCAGGACCGTCACCAGCAGTGATATCCCGAAAGCTCCGAATATTGTGCTTCTTTCATTCCACAGGAACAAATATGCATCGAAGGATATTATCTTGGGTATAAACTGATATCCCCATTTGGTTATGGATTCCTTCGAGGATATGGATATCATGATCACGAAGAAAAACGGTATGATCGCCACCAGGGCGCCAATTGCAAATACAATATTAAAAAGAAAATTGACCGGCTTTGATATGCGGTTTAGCTTATATGAATTATCGATGTCATTGTTTTTTCCGAACGGCTTCATTTGACCTCCTCCTTAATATTAAATGATTGCATAGTCATCATCGATTTTCTTTACAATCCAGTTCGCCAGTAAAATCGTTGCACAGCAGGCTGCGGACTGCAAAAGCGAGGTTGCAGAGATCATTCCGATGGGAGTTGAGGACCGGATCGCGTTATAGATATAAGTATCAATGGTAGACGCTACATTATATAGGGAAGCCGGTATTCCTCTGGTTACCTGATAGAAAAGTCCGAAATCGGAGCTGAAGATGCTTCCGATGCTCAGAATAAACATCATGATCACGATGGGCTTTAGCAGCGGCAGGGTTATGTATTTCACCTGCTTCCACTTTGTTGCTCCGTCGATTACGGCCGCTTCATAATAGGTCGAGTCAATTCCCGTTATGCTGGCCAGATATACGACCATTCCGTATCCGACACCCTTCCACATCTTCATGAACACCAGGATAAAGGGCCAGTATTTTGCCTGCATATACCATTGGACCGGTTCCTGGCCGAAGTATTTCAAAATACTGTTCAAAATTCCCTTGTCCGCGCTTAAGAAAGAAAATACAAAATAGCTTACTACTACCCAGGATAAGAAATGGGGAAAGAACATGGCGGTCTGGTAAACCTTTGATTTGAAGCTGCTGTGGATCAAGCTGAGCATAATAGCCAGGGTCACCGGGATCAGAATCCCAAGGATGACAAATACGATATTATATAGAATTGTGTTGCGCAGCAGAACGACAAAGCTGTTGGCCTGAAACATATACTCAAAATTATCAAATCCGACCCATTCACTATGCAGCAGGTTGTAAAGGAAGCTCTTACCGGGGAAGATCTTGTATTGCTTGAATGCTATGATAACCCCGAACATAGGTAAATAACTGAATAGTACATACCAAACAAATGTAGGCAGGGATAATAAAGACAGCTGTGTGTCGTCTTTTGTCCATCGCCTTTTCTTTATGCCCTTCTTCTTTTCATCATTTTTCATATTATTCACCTCTTTTTTGCTACATTATCTTTGTTTTGTTTGTCCATGATAAATTGTTAACTTAATATATAAGCAATAATATTAACTAAATATTTTATGTTAATATAAAAACGTATTATTTGTCATATTAACATCTTTCAGAAAGATTAACATCATCTTAACATGTATTAATAAATATGTCAATATATCTTTCTTAATATTATACAAAAAACCACTTACGCAAAGTTCCTTTATATATCATTTCAACAATGATTTCATTACAAGTTATAAAATATACTATCCTGCCATGTATTATAATAATTTACATCATGTTTTTTTATCGTTAATATATGTTAATTATAATTTACCATATAAGCGATATGTTAATATTAATGTTAATGTTAACGCATCCGAATGTATTTAATAACCTGCATCCTTTACTCATATATTCCAATGAAACGGAGTGTGGGAGACAGACGGTATTTCCTGAATACAATCCGTAATTGCTTTACTGCAACCGGAAGAAAGCTGCATATCTTTTTGTAGCCGATCGTAGTTCCCCGGTAGATCATAGTATTTTCATTATTATCATTAATTACCCATAATTCAAAATTTTCCACACGCTGGCTCATGCGTATCTGCTCTTGCAGCACCACATACCGGATCAGCCTGGGAGTATCGAATTCCAGGCTGACCTCACACTCCGGCAAGCCATCTGCAGCCTTCCAGCTGGATTCATCCGGCAGGGTGACATGACGGATATCATATCCCGGTTCCGTGGAAGCGGCAGTCAATTCTGCCTGCCCGATCAGATTGTCCCGGAACGTTTCCCGGATATAATCTCCCAATCGGCTTAAGCGCTCCTCATCATATCCGGTTATATAGCCGTTCTTATGAGGAGGAATATTAAGCAGCAGAACACTGTTGCCTCCCACCGAATTTAAGTAGATCCGTTTTAAATCCTCCAGCGGCTTTACCTGCCCGTCTTCTGCCTCGTGATAGAACCAGCCCGGCCGAAGGGAGACATCCACCTCGGCCGGATACCATATGAGCCGGTCCGCCCTGCTTACGATATCACGGCTGCCCAGATCTTTCGTCTGCTGATCAAGGCCCTGCTTACGGAACTCCGTATTATCCGCCTTCTGTGAATTCTCCATGATATCCGTCTGGGAGAACACCTCGGCCGGAACCACGCTCCATTCGGACTCCCGGCAGTCTCCCGCTTCATTTCCGCACCAGCGTACATCCGGACCGCAGATCGATATGACCGCCCCGGGCTGCAGGGCACGAACGATGTCATAATAACGTTTCCAGTCGTATTCCTGCATCCTGCCGTTCTGCCCCTCTCCGCAGGCACCGTCAAACCACACGCTGTAAAGCTCTCCGTATCCGGTCAACAGCTCCGTCAGCTGATCGCAAAAATAATTATTATATGCATCTCCGCTTCCATAGGAAAGCTCATGCCTGTCCCAGGGCGAGAGATACACCCCCAGTTTAATACCGTACTTTTTGCAGGAAGCCGCCAGCTCCGCAACAATATCCCGGCCCAGAGGAGTATACATGACCGAATGTGTGGTATATGCCGTATCCCACAGACAAAATCCGTCATGATGCTTTGCCGTAATAATACAAGCCTTGATCTCAGCCTTTCTTAACACCTCGCACCATTGATCCGTATTTAAATCCGTGGGCGAGAATATTCCGATATCCTCTTTTCCCGTTCCCCATTCACGGTCGGTGAAGCTGTTTATCCCATAGTGAAAAAAGGCCGTAAACTCAAGCTTCTGCCAGTTAACCTGATTCTCGCTGGGAACCACGGATACCAAACGTTCCTCTAATGTTCTCATATTAATCTTCTCCTTTTCTATTATCCGACCGGCCGGATACCAAATGTAAAATTAAATTTTTTCTCACTAAGTCTGTACTGCTCCATCAGCTCGGGACCGCAGCTGTGCGAGCCGATGCCGCTGACCTTATAATCCACTCGTACGATAGTATGTCCGCTTGGTTTTAAATTATGACTATGGTCCGCATCCGTCAGCTGCTGTGAACCGTAATGGGAAACATTACATTCAAAGCCTCCTTCCGAATGGAATTCCAGCCCGAGCCCATTCTCATCGAATACGGACAGCTGCTTCACCGCAGTATGATTCCCATGCTCCTGCGGCATGATATAGGGAACATATTCCTCCGCTGCCGTGGACCGATACCATCCGACCTTTACATGATGGCACATATCCGCATAATTCTCATAAGGTCCTTTCCCATAATACTCCATCCGTTCCATGCTCTCCGGAAGCGTGAACTCAAATCCGAATCTTGGCAGCCAGATACACTCCCCATGTATGTCCACCTCCATGGATACCGTCATAAAGCCCTGTTCATTGACGGTATAGGACGCTTCATATCTGGCAAAGGGCTCTCTTGCCACACCGGCCAGGCTTCCCATGGTACGGATTACGATATTCCCGGCCTCATCCTCCTCCCAGGCAAAGCGGTAGCATTTATGAAACAGGCGGTTTAAGTTCCAGGAGCTGATATTATCCGTAAAGATACCCCACTTATATTTCACATGTCTGTCATTATCGGTAGGCGCCCTCCAGGCAGTGATCTCCGTGATATCCTCCAGAAGATTTATCCCGTTCCTCCGGATCTCCAGGATTCTTCCCCGGTTCTTGTCAAATACATAGCCTGTGTTCCTATGATTCAGAATCGTAAGGATATTCTTATCCTCCTCTATCCTCCGGGGCAGCAAAGCTTCCTGACCGATCCGGTCCAAAATGACAGCCTTGGCAGTCTTGTCATTATCGTTAATTCCGTTACTCCTGTTAATTTTGCCTGCCTTGCTAATCTTTTCAGTTTCGTCATTCATTTTATCAGGATTGCCGGAATTGCCGGTATCATCAGTATCACTGGAATTACCGGAATCACTAAACTTTCTGAATCTGCTGTGAACCGTCACTTGGGGAAGCTCCAGCTGTACCATGGCTTCTTCATATCCTGCTTCGGCATACGCACAGTCATATCTTCTGAGGAAGGACAGATCCAGATAGCAGCCAAGCTCACAGCGGGCAGGAAGCCTGTAATCCAGCTGAATATCCTTACTTTCATGAGGTCCGATATCCGGGATTATTACACCGCCCGCTTCCTCGGTTCCGTCTGTCATGAGCTTCCAGCTCAATTCATATTCCCGCAGATTAGTAAAGTCGTGAAGGTTCGTAATCTTAACTACCCCCGACGCACCGTCCGCAAGCTCGGCCTTCACATATTGGTATGCGGCTTTCGCTTCCAGGGAACCCGCTTTCAAACTGCGGTCCGAGAATACCAGTCCGTCCACGCAAAAATTACCGTCATGGGTAGCTTCCCCAAAGTCTCCTCCATAATAATATTTTCCGTCCCGCAACACGGTATGGTCAGCCCACTCCCAGATGCAGCCGCCGATCAGCCGGGGATAACGATAGAACATATCCATATAATCCTTCGTATCCCCGGGGCCGTTGCCCATGGCATGGGAATATTCACATAGAAAATACGGTCTTGCATCACTGCTCCGCCCTTCCTTCTCAAGGGTCTTCGTATCCATATACATATAGCTGACCACATCGACGCAGGAAGGGTTATCCACCATATTGGCCCTTTCATTATGAATTAAACGGACAGAATCCCTGCTCTTAATCCACTCGCACATTTTGTCATAATGAGAGCCGTAACCGGACTCATTCCCCAGGGACCACATAATAACGCACGGATGATTCTTATCCCGTTCCACCATTCTTCTGATCCGTTCCAGCAAAGCCTCCTCCCAGAGAGGATGATCCGTGAGCCAGTCTCCGGCATATGCTTTATATTCCCAGCCGGTAACCTTGGATACAAATCCGTGCATCTCAATATCCGCCTCATCCACCACATAGAACCCATACTGGCTGCAGAGTTTCAGGAATTCGGAGGCGGGAGGATAGTGTGATGTACGTATCGTATTGATATTCAGCCGTTTCATCTCCGTTAAATCCTTATGCATATCCTCAAGCGTCATCACATGTCCGTTGACAGGATGGGTATCATGATGATTGACACCTTTAAGCTTGACCGGCATGCCATTGATTAGCAGCTCACCCAGGCTTGAGGTTTCTATGGTGCGAAACCCCGCTTGAATCGGAATGTATTCCTCCCCATGCTCCAATACCAGGGTGTACAGATTCGGCGTCTCCGCAGTCCAGAGCTTTGCTCCCTCCACATGAAAAACAACCTGTCCGTTCTCCGCCGGTTTTTTATCCATAAGAACCTCTTTGTCATACAGTCCGGCCCAGACAGGCGCCTCCGCCGCCCCTTCGCCGCAGGCTACGGTATCTATGCTTACAGTGATGCAGGACAGATCGCTGTGAAGCTCAATATCCCGGATATGCACCGTATTCCTTGACAGCAGATAGACATCCCGGAAGATACCGGACAGCCGGAAGAAATCCTGGTCCTCCAGATAGCTTCCGTCACACCACTTTAAGACCTTCACCACAAGTTCGTTATCTCCCGGCTGCAGATAGGGGGTCAGTCGGAATTCTGCCGGCATATGGCTGCACTGGCTGTATCCGATCTCCTGTCCGTTGACGGACAGGTAAAAACAGGAATTCACCCCTTCCAGTACAAGGAAGATTTCCCTCTCCTTCCAGGATTCCTCCACCCGGAATACCCTCCGGTATACCCCGCAGGGATTATCCTCCGGAACATAAGGCGGATCCACCGGATGCGGATAATTTACATTGGTGTAATAAGGCTTATCATATCCGTGCATCTGCCAGTTGGAGGGAACCGGTATACTGTCCCACCGGGTAATCTCTTCCGGCACTTCATAGTATTTATCATAGTATTTAAAATCCCAGATACCATTTAGTGACCGGTAATAATCTGATTGTTCCTTCACATCCCCTAACGCTGCGGATAACCCGTGATAGGGGATGTAATATGCCCGCTCCTTCTCTCTTCCTCTTTGCAGTATAGTTGGATCCTGCCAATCTGTCTTATCCATAAGCCCTCCGTTTTCTTATTTTACTGAAGAATTCAATTAACTTAGTTAACATTATAAGTAACATTTTTAACAAATTATAACATGCACCATTTCCTGTGTCAAGAAATTTTAGACAAAAAAACATCCTGTATAAAGTGCTTTTTTGTCATATTTGCACTTTATCAGGATGTTAATTCCTTAAGCTTCCGTAGAGCTCCGGTAGATAACCTTTGTACGTACATAAGTCACTTCATATGGATCATCGCTGTTGTCCACACGGTATAACAGCTGTTTTGCCAGCCTCTTTCCGATCAGGGAATTATTTACCTGAACCGTGGTCAGATTCTTGGTATAATTAAATTCATTATTATCATCATAACCGGTCACCGCCACATCTTCCGGAACACTGCAGCCGTGGCTTTCCAGATACTGCACCAGTATATTGGCGGCATGATCGTTCACACACACAAATGCATCGGGCATCTGGGAGAGGCCGCTCATAAACCGTTCTATGATTTCCACATAAGTACTGAGGGTCATGCTTCCGGTATAGCATATCTTCGAATCGATCAGCATACCGTGCTGATGCATGGCGGATACATATCCTTCATAACGCTCCATATTGGTTTTTGCATATTGTATGTCCCCTATAAAGCCGATCCGCTGGTGTCCCTTTTTGATCAGTGAGGTAACGATTTCTTTAATGCTGTCCCTGCCCTCCAAAAGCAGCAGGTCTCCGTTCAGGGATTCCATAGGCATATCCGTTACGATATCTAAAAAGACCTTGGGTATCGGCAGCTCATTCAATAATTGCAGCATCGCCCTGTCATATACATTCATGATGATAATTCCCTGAAGGCTGCCGTCAGTTAATGCCTGGGGCAGAACATAACCCTCCGATACCTGGGCAGGAAGATAGGTATACATCAGACCGATCCCGCTGTTTGAGAATTCTTCCGCAAGCTGGTGAATAATCCGCACCCAGAAGGATGAGGTCTCCGGCCGTGATACGACCACCGATACAATTGTCTTTTTGCGTTCGCGGACAGGCAGTTCCAGCTCCTGAAGCCTGGAAGGCTGATAATTCATCTCGGCTGCACACTCCAATACCTTGCGTCTCATGTCTTCCGAGACACCTTCCTTATTATTAAACACCTTCCACACCGTTACCCTGGAAACCTGAAGCAAATCTGCAATATCCTGTATTTTTGCTCGTTTCATTTCAAATGATTATCCTTTCGTATTGTTAACTATATTAAGTATACCATAATAATGTTAATATTAACAATACTATTTTTAACATCAAATTAACATTATAAACAAAAATAAGAAGCAATCCGGAAAATATCACAGATTGCTTCATCATTTCCATGTATTTATTACTTTATGGTTCCTCCGCCTACCACATAATCTTCCCGGTAGAATACCACAGCCTGTCCCGGAGTGATGGCACGCTGCGGCTCTTCAAAGATACAGACAACTTCATCCCCGGCAGTTCTCTTAACGGTACATGGGGCACCTTTGTGGCTGTATCTGATCTTCGCCTCCACCCGCAGCTCTCCTTCCAGATCCTCAATGGACATGAAATTCAACCGGTTTGCCGTTAAGCGGTCGGCGAATACTTCATCTTTGCTGCCCAGTACAACCTCATTGGTCTCCGGCCGCAGCTCAACAACAAAGGCAGGTTGTCCCAAAGCAATTCCCAATCCCTTGCGCTGGCCTACGGTATAATGCACCAATCCCTTGTGCATACCGATAATTTCACCGGAAGCATTAACAAAGTTACCGGGAAGGAGCCCAGGATTCCCCGGGGTATTATCCTGCACAGGCAGATTATGATCTTCCTTCAGGTAATTTGCGATATAGCCTGCATAGTCATTATCCGGTACAAAGCAGATCTCCTGGCTGTCAGGCTTATTCGCAACCGGCAGTGCAAGCTCTGCTGCAATTGCCCGTATCTCGTCCTTGGAATATTCCCCCACCGGCATCAGGGTATGGGCTAATTGTTCCTGTGTCAGATTATATAAGGCATAGGTCTGGTCCTTGGCCTGCGTTACTGATTTTTTAATAGTATATCTTCCGTTAGGCAGCTTTGCTATACCGGCATAATGACCGGTAGCGATGTAATCCGCTCCGATATCCATGGAACGCTTCAGGAGAGATTCCCACTTCACATACCGGTTACAGGCGATACACGGATTTGGCGTTCTTGCCTGCAGGTATTCGGATACAAAATAATTGATTACATTGGCTTGAAATTCCTGCTTGAAATTCATGACATAATAGGGTATGTCAAGGACAGCCGCAACTCTTCTGGCATCCTCCACGGCACTGAGTCCGCAGCACCCGCCGTTTGCCTCCATGGAACAGACCTCTTCATCCTGCCATATCTGCATGGTTACGCCGATGACCTCATATCCCTGCTCTTTTAAAAGGTATGCCGCTACGGAGGAATCCACTCCTCCCGACATGCCCACTACTACTTTTTCCATCGCTTCCTCCGGGTTGTACTACAAATCTGCATATCTGGACCTCTCAGTTTGAACTCTGCCGGGAATCGCCGGTAACACACGTTCCTTCAAGGCCGATGTATTAATACACGATCTCTTCTTCGTCTTCATGGATATCCGACTTGGGCTTCTCCAGTCCTTCTATCCTGATGCCCTTCTTTTCGGCATAATCCCACAGCGCTGCATGGATGGCTTCTTCTGCCAGAAGGGAACAGTGCACCTTAACCGGGGGAAGACCGTCCAGCGCTTCCATGACCGCTTTGTTGGTTATCTTCAATGCGTCATTCACCGATTTGCCCTTCACAAGCTCCGTAGCCATACTGCTGGTTGCAACAGCCGCTCCGCATCCGAAGGTCTTGAACTTCACATCGTTAATAATGCCGTCCTCATTGATATCCAGATAGATTCTCATGATATCCCCGCATTTTGCATTGCCAACGGTCCCGACACCGCTGGCATTCTCTATCTCACCCACATTTCTGGGGTTTGTAAAATGATCCATAACTTTTTGAGTATACATTGTCTTTCCTCCAGTGTTAATGAACGATATAATTTTTAATTATTTGACTCTGATAAAATCCTCATACAGAGGTGACATCTGACGAAGCTTATCGACGATTTCCTTGATCCGGTCAACGGTATAATTAATCTCATCCTCCGTATTGTCAAAGCTTAAGGTCAAGCGCAGGGAGCCATGAGCGATCTCATGGGGCAGTCCGATGGCAAGAAGCACATGGGAAGGATCCAGAGATCCCGAGGTACAAGCCGATCCGCTGGAAGCACAGATATTATTCATATCCAGCATAATCAGCAGGGATTCCCCTTCGATGAATTGAAAGCTGAAATTAATATTGTTCGGAAGTCTTCTGACTTTATCGCCGTTCACACGTACAAAAGGAATTTCCTCCAGCACACGTTTCATTAACAGGTTTTTAAGACAGACTTCCTTCTCCGCTCTTTCCTGCATGGTTGCAAGCGCCATCTCCGCAGCCTTTCCAAAGCCCACGATACCGGGAACATTCTCCGTACCGGCACGTCTTTGTCTTTCCTGTCCTCCGCCCTGGATCATGGAGCGTATCTTCACACCCTTGCGGATATAAAGCAAGCCGATCCCCTTGGGTCCGTTCAGCTTATGGGCGCTGGCACTGAGCATGTCGATATTCATATCATCCACATTGATGGGAACCTGTCCGTAAGCTTGTACTGCATCTGTATGGAAGAGTATGTTATGCTTTTTGGCAATTGCCCCGATCTCCTTGATCGGCTGTATCGTTCCTATTTCGTTATTGGCAAACATAACCGAAATCAGCACCGTAGCGGGACGGATCGCCTTCTCTAACTGGTCCAGCTTAATGATACCGTTCTCATCCACATCAATATAGCTTACTTCAGCTCCATGCTTCTGAAGATATTCACAGGTATGCAGAATTGCATGATGCTCAATTTTAGAAGTAATAATGTGATTCCCTTTTGCCGCATATGCATCAATCGTAGCTTTTAATGCCCAGTTGTCAGCCTCCGTACCGCTGCCGGTAAAATAAATCTCCGCATTATCCGCTCCGATCACTTTCGCAACCGCTGATCTGGCATCATCAATAGCCCTCTTGTTCTGTGCCGCATATTCATAAATACTGGAAGGATTCCCGAACAGATCTGTAAAATACGGGAGCATCGCTTCCACTACCTCGGGTCTGGTTTTTGTTGTTGCCGCATTATCAAGATATATTTTTTTATCCACGTTAATCACCATGCCTTCTTATAAATTATAAACCACAGGTTTGTTTCGTTTTTGTATCCGAAGTGTCTGCACCGGACTGGATTTTTTTACTCTCAGCCACCAGCTCGGACAGCATAATTCCGTCCACCGCGTCATTTATACTATCACTGATACGTTTCCATACATATTTCGTTACACAGGAATCTGCGCTGCTGCATACGCTGTCGGCATTGCCGACCATGGAACATTCCACCGGATTCAAATCCCCTTCGAGAGCCCTGAGGATATCGCCTACCGATATCTCTGTTGCCGGAACAGCCAGCATATATCCACCCTGAGCGCCTCTGGTACTATTCACGATACCTGCTTTTTTAAGCTTTGCTATGAGCTGCTCCAGATAGTTGATAGAGATCCCCTGACGTTCTGCTATCTGGCTTAAGGCAATCGCTTCATCATCCGCATGGACCGCCAGGTCAAGTACTGCTCTTAGCCCGTATCTGCCCTTGGTAGATAATTTCATAATAATCCTCCCTTCCGCTTTATCCCGCAAATGAGGTGTCAGCATATAGTTATAAGCCATTCTTAACGGCATTATGTATTTCCTGCTTTTTTAATTCCTATTATTTTAATTCCTATTAAAATACTGGGTTTTACTATAACATTTATATGATTTATTGTCAATATTGTTCCATTATTATTTCCAGAATAATTATATCAAAATCACCCCGGCTTATTCATGGATCCCTGTGATATAAGTATCTGAAGCTGCTTTTTAACCTTTGGTAAACGGTACTTTTTTTGCGTCCTGCATCCTGCTTTCAGGAGCATCTTCCGGTGCCTGTGATATAAGCCGGACAATACCGCACTCTCCTGTCCTTCATTTTACGTTTCTTGTGGACATAAGTCCTGCCAGTCCGCAATATAATGCATAGAAAAGATTTTGCAGGGACTAATTATAATGGAAAAAATGGAGCTTAGCGCACAGCAGGCAAGACGCATAAAAAGAAGCAATATTATCAAGGGAACGCTCATTCTGACCATGGCCGGTTTCATCACAAGAGTAATCGGCTTCTTCTACCGTATCTTCCTGTCCAATACCATGGGTGCGGAATTAATGGGCATCTATCAGTTGATTTTTCCCGTATTCGGTATTTGTTTTACCATCTTTGCTTCCGGTATCCAGACCTCGATCTCGAGACTCGTGGCTGCTGAGCTTGGTAAACGTAATCCGAAAAATGTGTATCGTATCCTTCGTATGGGTATTGTGCTGTCCTTAAGCTCCGCCATCCTTATATCCGCTCTGGTCTATCTGAATGCCGATTGGATCGCCTGGCGTTTTCTTCTTGAAAAACGGGCTGCCGCTTCTCTTAAAATACTGGCTGTCGCCTTCCCCTTCTGCGGTGTGACGGCTTGTATCAACGGCTATTATTACGGATTAAAAAAGGCAGGGGTCCCGGCCACCACTCAACTACTGGAGCAGGTAATCCGTGTGGTGATCGTCTATATACTTGCCTTCTACCTGGGAAAGGGCAACTTGACCGTAACCTGTGAGATCGCCGTTATCGGTGTTGTGGCAGGAGAACTGGTCTCCTGCCTGTATAATCTGTCTTCCCTGTTCCTGTCAAAATCCCCTTCCAGTCTGCTGGTATCAGGTCCCGATCCCCAGGCTCTGTTAAGCAGACGCAAACGAATCATATATAACCTGCTCACCCTTAGCATTCCTCTTTCCGCCAACCGCCTCCTCCTAAGCATCCTGCATAGCATAGAAGCCGTTATGATTCCCGCCATGCTCCGAAGATCCGGCTTAAGTACACAGGAAGCGCTGGCAGCTTTCGGAGTGCTTAACGGCATGTCAATCCCCTTTATTATGTTCCCCACTGCTCTGACCAATGCCCTTGCGGTTCTTCTGCTTCCCACCATCTCGGAAGCCCAGGCTGTGGGTAATGACGCGCTTATCGGGAAAACCACCGCTGTCTCCATTAAGTACAGCCTGATTATCGGTATCATCAGCACCGGTCTCTTCATCCTGTTCGGCAATGATCTCGGCAACATCGTATTCCACAATAAAGCCTCCGGGAATTACCTGATGATTCTGGCCTGGCTGTGTCCCTTCATGTATCTGACCACGACCCTGGGCAGCATCATCAACGGCCTCGGTAAAGCCCATGTCACTTTTATCAATTCCGTGATCGGCGCATTATGTAAGATATTTTTAATCGTACTCCTGATACCCGCCCGCGGTATTCATGGCTATCTCATCTCCCTGCTGGTTGGCCAGCTGATCATCACCGGACTGGATACCTTTGCCGTTCTGCACTATGTCAAATTCGAGATAGACAGCGTCAATTCCATAGTAAAGCCCGGAATCATTACGGCATTTGCAGGCTTTTTTGTGAAAGCAAGCTACGATTACATAAAAAAGATGACCCATATCAATGAGCTGGTATTCCTGCTTACCTTCTGCTTATTGTTATGCGCCATCTGCATTATATTGTTGTACATCACCGGTTCCGTATCAAGGAAGGACTTTAGCTAGCTATATTAAATGTCCTCCGAATACAAAAGATAATCATTCTTACCATTGGCCTTAACCTTATACAGGGCCCGGTCGGCATGAGCTATCAGATGCTCGTAATTGGTACCCGCCTCAGGATAGACCGCAACCCCGATGCTGCCCGATATCCTGAGTGCTACCTCGCTGTTATAATTTGCCGTCTCAAGAGCTGTTTTTAATTTGGCTGCTTTTTCCTTAATCTCCTCCGGCCCGGTAATATTACCTGCGAATATTACGAATTCGTCGCCGCCGATACGTCCAATGATTTCACCATCCGTAAAAGTTTCCTTAATGTGATTGATTATATGGACCAGAACCTTATCTCCCGCAAGATGTCCGTAAGTATCATTCACACCCTTGAAGTCATCCAGATCCAGGAACATCAGCATATGAATGTTCTCTTTATTGCCCAGGATGTATTGATCGATCTTCTTAATGGTTACCTCTTTGTTATAGATCCCGGTCAGAGGATCTCTGGTAGCCTTATATTCCAAAGCCTCCAGCTCACGCTTCTGGGTATCGACATTAACAATCTTGCCGATAACCCGGACCGGAGCTTTCTGATCATCATATATGGTCTTGCCCATAATCTGGCACCATATGAATTTACCGATCTGATTTTTAATTCTGTACTGCGCCTCAATAATGCTCTTTCCTTCTCCAAGCTCCTGGCAGAATTCAAGATATATGCCCCAATCATCCGGATGTATCAGGTATTTCCGTTTCGCAGAGTTCTTCCTGTAACCGGAGAATATGGGATCAAGACCGAACAGATCCTTGAACTTATCCGTATATACCATTCTGTCCGCCTTGATATCATATTCGAATATCACATCATTGGACAGCTCCGTAGCGATACGGTAACGTTCTCCGTCCAACAGTATAAGCTCCTGCATCCTCTTCATCTCGCTGATATCCACAAATACCACGGATAACGTATGCTTTCCGTCCTTCCCTGCCGTGCTGTTGCCATTCATTAAGAGATAGATACGTTCTCCGTCCTTTTTCAGCATTACCACTTCGGTACAAATGGTTTCATTATTAATCTGCCGCTCAATTTCCGATACAAAATCACGGGATCCGGGATCAAGAAAATCCAATAATGTTCTTCTGTTATCCTCCTTTATATCCTCTTTCCCGTAACCCAATACTTCATAAAAACCCTGACTGGCATATAATATCCTGCAATTATCCTCAAGAACAAAGTGCACCAGGCCCGCACGGATACTATTAGTTATCCTCTTTAATTCAACGGCGGCATTGGTAACCTTTTTCTCATATTGGAGGCGGTATATTACGATTATTAACACAACAATAATGCTGATGCCTGTGATAGCAATCACAAGCGTCAGTAAAACAGCAGGATTATTCTGCAGGTCGCTGATGAACTTCATATCCTCGTCCCCTATCAATATGGTAATAAAGCAGCTATAAAATGTATGGTGTCACCCGGTATCCCCAATAATTATTACAGTACCCCATTAAGCGGTTGCTCTCCTGCAATAGTGCCGTCAATCATTTTGCTTCCGGCGAAATCACTCTTTTAATTTCTTATCTTCATATGCTGATTTCCATGCTTTATAGTATGGATTGCTCCATGTATTACCGTCAAAATCCGTATAGCTTACCGCTATGGCTTTAAT
>JAFADH010000220.1 GCA_023424995.1 Bacillota bacterium
GCGGGTTTGCAGATCAAATATGATATCTTACTTGATCTTTATTTTGTTCCGGATGAACGTTTTGACTTCTTCATAATCCGAATCAAATCCATCCTTTTTCAGATACACTGCCCTGTCCGCACCCAGATAAAGATAGATATAATTCTTGTATTCCCTCCATTCCGTAATCTGTAGATAAGGATTCTTGGAAGTGGACTGAATACCGGACAGCGTATAATAATCCTCATAGAACTGAATGACTGCTTCCTTGCTTTTGCTATTCGAATAGGTCTTCAATATCTTCTTTGCATTCTTCTCTATCTGAAGTCCCTGGAAATATACCAGGAAGAATACTACAACAGTAGAAATTATATAGCCGATTATGGCCTGGCTCGAATTATACAGCATTATTAAAAGAAGGATGTATACAGCGGCTGTCATTATCCATACTTTTATGTGATGGAAGACAGCGTCGTAGAAGCAGTATTGCTTTATGGCTTCTTCCGAGTACTCGGTCCGGTTGGTATAGAGGACGGGATCTTTTATATGCTGTTCCTCCTTGAGCTTTTGTTCCTGGAAAAACCCGGTGAGCATGGCTGATCTTTCTTTTCTGACGATTTCACGTCTTTTATTCCTGCGAACCGATAATACAATCAGCAATACCACAATTGCGATCATGACGCCGGCACCGGTAACCAGTACGATCATCGCCTGTCTGCCCTGCCGTTCCACTTCAGCCTTATCCAGGAATTCCGTAAAATGGGTACCCTCCACCAAGGCTTTAATATAACTTTCATCCAGCGGTTCGGCAGCATTCTCCTTATAGATATCATAGGATATGACATATCCGTTAACAACGGTACCGTAGATGATCTCCCTGGCAATTACGTCCTCCCGGTTCATCTCCAGCTCGACACGGAAAAAAGGCAGCTCCTGCTGTGGATATGTTTCAATATGAAAGGTGGTACTTTCATCAGAGGAGGAGATCAGGTTATCAAGAAAATCCTGCACCTCGGCTTCGGATAGCAGGGAGAGGTTGAACACCTCCGAACTCTTAGCGGATCTGTTTTGAATCAGCTTTACACCGGTATTGGTACCGGGATCGAATAAGATTGCCTGAACGCCCATCTGTTCCAGGGTTTTCTTTTCCTCCTTGGGGTCGTTTATTCCGATCTTACTCCACAGCTCGTCCACATTGGGAGTATCTGCCGATACTATGATGGTGTCCTCTGGAACGGTAACCTCCAGGTATAGGCTGTCAAAATTCTGCACCTTTGCATCGGCGCTTACGGAAGGTATGAGGAATAAAACCAGCAGGACCAGGATAATGAACGTAACTTTACTCTTTTTATGCATCTTTCTATATCTCCTTATAACGTTATCTGTATTAAAGAAAAGCTTGGAAGCACAGACGGACTGCACTGCTTCACCCGTATATTATAGCATAGTAACGAAAACATAGATAGACTTGTTATAAGTATTCATCTAAAATATGTATAAATTTATAATAAAAATGGTATTTAAAATAATAAAATACAGTGATTTTATGCCATAAGAGGTGTATAATGGGGAAAACAGTGCACCGCCCGTCAAGACAGCCGGAATATGGTCCCGGTTCTTATGATATGGGTAATGTATGAGTAATGAACCGTTGGGAGGAATGGATGATGAGTGATTTTATTACTATGAAATTGAGAGAAGGATTTTACTGTATCGAACAGGACTTTGTCCGCAGCTTCCTGATCGTCGGAGATAAGGAAGCTCTGCTGGTGGATACCGGTATGGGAGGCGGCAATCTGAAACAGTGTGTGGAAGCTGTTACCGGGCTTCCTGTCACTGTGATATTTACCCATGCGGACGGTGATCATGTGGGAGATGCCCATATGTTTGAAAAACGTCTGATGCATCCCAGTGAATTTGATTATTACCGGAATAAAAATAAGAATGCGGCTGCCATGGAGCCGGTCTGGGAAGGGGATATCCTTGATCTTGGAAGCTATGTCTTTGAAGTGATACTGATCCCCGGACATACACCGGGAAGCATCGCTTTATTGGAACGGGACAAACGATTTCTCATAGGCGGGGACAGTATTCAGACGGGGAATATATTCATGTTCGGTCCGGGCCGTAACTTCCGGGCATTTAAGGCAAGCATGAGGAAGCTTGAGGACAGGCTGTCGGAGTTTGACATCATATATTCCTCGCATAATGAGATGGTGGTGGGCACCGATACCATACATAGCTTATATACAGGCGCGGAAAGGATGCTGCGAGGAGAGGTCACCGGCATCCCGGCAGAACGGTTTGACGGTAAAGTTAAGGATTATCGGACCGACGGAGCTGCATTTTATGCGGATTGAAGCGGCAGCTTAATATATTTAAAATGGATACCATCCGGATCAGAACCGGACAGAGCGGACCGGAAGCGATCTATCATGAATAAACATATAAATTAGGATGCTTCAGTAAAAAACATATGCAATTAAGAACGGGCAGCAGGTAATTATGCCTTACATCATTCGATATATTTTGGAACTGTCTGATGTGAACGGAGCAGGCACCTGCAGTCCTTTTATGCCGGTCTTTTCAGACAGGAAGCGGGTCTTTAATAATCGGATAAGGCGTCCATATCCGGCACAATAATAATAGGGGTGGAAGCATCGACCCTGCGGACCAAGGTCTTCATATATTTCTCGGGGATGGCGATGCAGCCTGTGGTCTTACCGGTCCCGTTATATCCGTGGAGGAAGATAGCGCTTCCCAGCCCCGGAATTCGGTCAGCGTTATAATTAATATTGAGTGCATAATTATATTGAGGGCTGTGATCAATCAGATGCTCTGATTTATATTTACCGGGAGTTTCCTTTGAGTTGACCCAGGTATTATAATAAGGACTCTTGCTGTCATCAATCCAGTAATCATACTCAGTGATCCTACGGTAGGGAAGAATTGAGCCGGGATCGGCTTTGATACCGAAGGCAAGTGTAAAATAATATAATCCGGCAGGTGTCTTCCCGTCCCCTTCCTTTTTATTATATGTAATGCCTTTTGAACCAAGGTCACCGTCAGTGGTAAATTCCTGTACCCATTTCCCATCCTCATCCTTGCTATGGAAGGTTACCGTACAATCGGCACCGCCATTTCCTATGACACAGATGATTTTATCGGCTTCGGAAGCTATTTTTAAGTCAGATATAAAATCGGACTCGGAGGAGTCTGTATGGTCGGATGCGGCAGGAGCTTTTGTAGGAGCCGGTGTTGATACGGGCTTTTCTTTCGATAAATATCTTGTCTTAATGTAGCAGGTCTTACCCTGATAACTGACTTCACTCCATTCTTCATTCATACCGGTCCGCATTACGGAGGCTCCTTTCGGCAGAGTGGCGATGATATTGCTTTCATTAAGTGAATACATGGACCGGATATTAACCGCTGCTGTTGCATATACGGTATCTTTCACTTTATCAAACAGTATCTTGCTGCTCGGGGTTGGGACAGGTGTTGCCTTATTTGCTGATGAGGGATCGTTATATGTATCATCCGTACTGCTGTTATTTTCTGGGTCATTCCCTTCTGTGCCATCTATGGCAGGATCATTTTTATCCAAATTATTATCATCGGCATTGTTTTTGTCTGAAGAATCATCCTTACCTGCAGTATTCTTATCGGTATTATCATCCATATTGCTGTCATTTTCAGTAGTTTCCGGCACCGCCGCAATGCTTGGCTCCCATGTGACTGCCGGTTCCGTACCCGTATTTTCCAGCACACTGTCTTCAGCAGCCTGATTACCCGATTTATCACAGCCGGCAATGGATAAACAGGAAAATAATAATATCGTATATAAAGTTAATTTCTTAGTTATATGTATCATATGCATTTTTCCTCGCTGTTTCTTATGTGGTAATGCTTTTCAATTGTTACATTATGTTATAACTTATATTATACCTTTCTTTATAACAGGAATCCATTAGTAAATGCTACCGATGCCTAAAGTTATCCCGCAATATATGAAAAATTTTATAGATATCCGTCGGATTTCATAGATATAGTTATTTTTAATTAGTATAACCACAAGATATATTTAAAAATAATTGAATTTGATCTGGAATAATTAACTATTTCTGTTGAAAAAATGTTAATAAATGCTATAATCTAGATAACGGCTTGTACGCCGTAATTTATATGGGAGGTTCATTATGAAGAGATCTATAGCTTTAATTTTATCCGTGGTACTTGTACTTACAATGCTGACCGGATGCGGTTCCAAAAGTCCTGCTGATGACACAGAGGATAACATTACACCGGGACAAACCGGTACGACGAATCAGATCGTACTGATTACCGATAAGGGAAATATCGATGACAAATCCTTTAATCAGGGTTCCTGGGAAGGTGTTGTGGCATTCTGCGAAGCGAATGACATCAAAGACTATAATTATATCAAACCGGAGGATGCTTCGGATGCCGGCTATCTTGCAGCTATCGACCAGGCTGTGGAAGGCGGTGCAAAAGTTGTTGTAACACCCGGTTACCTGTTCGAGGTTCCGCTCTATACTGCCCAGACAAAATATCCGGAGGTTAAATTCATCCTTCTGGATGGAGCGCCTCATAATACTGATTGGGTTTATGAAACCAAGAGTAATGTTGCCAGCGTTATGTATGCGGAAGAGCAGTCCGGTTATCTTGCCGGTTATGCTGCTGTGAAGGACGGCTATACAAAGCTTGGCTTCATGGGCGGTATGGCAGTCCCTGCAGTTATTGCATTCGGCTACGGCTTCCTTCAGGGTGCCGAAGCGGCGGCAACGGAGCTTGGTTTGGCTGACGGTGCAATATCGGTTACCTATCATTATACCGGTAACTTTGAAGAGAATGATACCAATAAGGCTACAGCCAAGACCATGTACCAGGAGGGTACCGAGGTTATCTTCGCCTGCGGCGGTTCCGTCGGCAAGAGTGTTATGTCGGCGGCTTCCGAAGCAGATGCCAAGGTCATCGGTGTTGACGTAGACCAGAGATACGACAGTGAAACTGTGATCACCTCCGCCACCAAGGGTCTTGGAGCATCGGTTCAGGCAGTGCTTGACTCCATCTATAATACCGACAGCTGGGACACTTATGCAGGCGATACCACATATTTCAATGCTTCCAACGATGGTGTGGGCCTTCCCACGGTTGTAATCGGCGATGATAAGGCAGATGCGTTCGACCGCTTTAATTCCTTTGACAAGGCAGCTTATGATGCCGTATATGCAACTCTGGCAGACGGCTCCGTGAAGCCGATCCGTGACCTTACCGTAGAGGATCCCAGCGGTATCGCAACTGCGGCAGAGCTTACCGCAGGACTCAGCTTGAAGAAGGTAGCCGTGACGACCAGATAAGATTGAATAATCACTATATTAATGCTTAGCTCTAAGGGCTGCTGCAAATGCGGCAGCCCTTAATTCAGTTATTACAACAGGAAATATTAGCTAAATCCGGCAGGATATTAAAAATACAGTGAGGTAAACATGGAAGATTATATTATTGAGATGCTTCACATAACAAAGGAATTCCCCGGTATCATTGCAAATGATGATATTACCCTTCAGTTAAAGAGGGGTGAGATCCATGCTCTGCTGGGTGAAAATGGAGCAGGTAAATCCACGCTTATGAGTATCCTTTTCGGTCTGCACCAGGCAGAAAAGGGAGAGATAAAGAAGAACGGACAAGCTGTGAGGATCGACAATCCCAGGGACGCCAACAACCTGGGGATCGGGATGGTACATCAGCATTTTAAGCTGGTTGAGATATTTACCGTGCTGGAGAATATCATCCTGGGGGTAGAGCCAAGCACCATGGGATTTCTGGAGAAGAATACGGCAAGGGAAAGAGTATTGCAGCTTAGCAAGCAATACGGACTGCAGGTGGATCCGGATGCAATTATTGAGAAGATATCGGTAGGAATGCAGCAGCGCGTGGAGATCCTAAAGATGCTGTACCGTGAGAATGATATTCTGATATTCGACGAACCGACTGCGGTCCTGACACCTCAGGAGATTGATGAGCTGATGGAAATCATGCGCGGATTTGCAAAGGAAGGCAAATCAATCCTGTTTATTACCCATAAACTGAATGAGATTATGTCGGTAGCCGATCGCTGTACGGTACTGCGTAAAGGAAAATGCATCGGCACTGTTGATATAAAGGATACCACCAAGGAGGAATTATCCCGTATGATGGTGGGCAGGGATGTTAACTTTACCGTGGTGAAAAAGCAGCAGAAGACGGGCGATGTGGTTCTAAAGGTAAGCGGAGTTACCGTTCCCTCCAGAATCAGCAGGAAGGAGGCAGTGAAGAATGTCTCTTTTGATGTGAAAGAAGGGGAGATTGTATGCCTGGCGGGGATCGAGGGGAACGGGCAGTCGGAATTGATCGCTGCCATCACCGGTCTTGAGAGATTAAGCAGAGGCAGGATTACCCTGTGCGGCAGGGATATCACGAAGGCATCCATCCGCAGACGTTATAAGACCGGAATGAGCCATATTCCGGAGGACCGTCATAAGCACGGACTGGTATTGGAGTATTCACTGGAAGACAATCTGGTGCTGCAGAGGTACTGGCAGCGGGAATTTCAACGGCATGGATTTATAAAAGCACCCAGAGTCCGGGCTTATGCGGAGAGATTGATTGACAAATTCGACATCAGAAGCGGACAGGGTGCGGTCACCGTAGCCCGGGGAATGTCCGGAGGTAACCAGCAGAAGGCGATCATAGCCAGAGAGATCGATAAGGACCATGAGCTGTTGATTGCGGTTCAGCCTACCCGCGGTCTGGATGTGGGAGCCATCGAGTTTATTCATGAACAGCTGGTAGCCACAAGGGATTCGGGCAAAGCAGTGCTTCTCATGTCGCTTGAGCTGGACGAGGTTATGGAGGTCAGCGACCGGATTCTGGTTATGTATGAAGGTGAGATCGTGGGAGAATTAGATCCCAAGGAGATCACGGTCACGGAGCTCGGACTCTATATGTCCGGTGCCAAAAGGATGAGGGAGGAGAAAGAATATGCGGAACAATAAATTCAGGGACCTTCCGGTCAGAATTGCGAAAAGCAAAGCAGCCGCTTCCCTTCTGGCAGCCTTACTGGCTATTATCTTCGGACTGATCTTCGGGCTGGTCATTATGATAATAGCGAAACCCGCCACCTCCTGGCTGGGCTTCAGGACCCTGCTGACCACCGGCTTTCGAAGGATGCCCGACGTATTTTATTTTGCAACGCCTATTCTTATGACAGGGCTTTCGGTGGGCTTTGCATTTAAGATGGGACTGTTTAATATCGGAGCCACAGGACAATATACCATGGGTTTATTCTTTGCACTGAATGCGGGCTTTCTGTTAAAGCTGCCGCCCGGTATCCATTTTATCGCCTGTATCCTGGCAGGCATGGCAGGCGGCATGCTCTGGGGCTTTATTCCGGGTATTTTAAAGGCGTTATTTAATGTGAATGAGGTAATCACCTCGATTATGTTTAATTATATCGGAATGTACCTGGTGGATATGCTGATACAAAGCAGCTCTACCCTGTATGTCTCTACCATGACAAGGACGGCCTACCTGCCCGTCTCGGCACAGCTTCCCTCCCTGGGAATTGCCAATTCCAATGTGAATTTATCCATTATAATCGCGATTTGTATTGCCGTCGCTTTGTCCGTTATTCTCAATAAGACCACCTTTGGCTATGAGCTGAAGGCAACCGGCTTTAATAAGCATGCCAGCAAATATGCGGGTATGAATGACAAGCGCAATACCATTCTTACCATGATAATTGCAGGAGGCCTGGCCGGTCTCGGAGGAGCCTTTGACATACTGTCACCCTCCACGATTATCGGAAGCAGTATGACCTATGAACCTATTAACATATTGGAGCCTAATGGCTTTAACGGTATTGCGGTAGCTCTCCTGGGGAATTCCAATCCCATCGGGATCATCTTTGCATCCTTATTCATCTCCCATGTCCAAAGAGGCGGCTCCCTTGTGAATAATCTCGGATATAAACCGGAGATCATCGATACCGTTATTGCCGTGATCATCTATTTCTCCGCATTTGCCATGATGATCAATATGAATATGGCAAGGATGATTAAGAGATGGCGGCTCGGCAGGCAGAGGAAGGAGGCGTAGCCCATGGATACGATTTATTATCTGGTACAGAATATGCTTCCGGTGGCAATACCCTTATTACTGGTGGCGCTGGGAGGAATGTTCAGTGAGCGGAGCGGTGTTATCAATATCGCGCTGGAGGGAATCATGCTGTTCGGCGCTGCGGCAGGCTGTCTTGCAGTCTACTTCATACAGGACACCGGAATGAATCCCCAGGTGATCTTATTAATCGGAATGCTTGCGGCGGCACTGGCAGGCATCCTGTTCTCCATGCTGCTGTCCTTTGCGGCGGTGAACATGAAAGCGGACCAGACCATAACAGGTACCGCCCTGAATATGCTGGTTCCGGCCATGCTGCTGTTATTTGCCAAGATGAAATTCGGCAGTGACGGGATCAATACGAATGTGTATTTTTATATCCGGCAGGTTCCCGGTCTTGGGAATATACCCGTATTGGGGGATCTGTTCTTTCGAAAGACCTATGTTACCGTATACATCGGCTTCTTATTATTAATTGTCGCCACCGTCTTTTTCTATAAGACAAAGCTGGGCTTAAGGCTCCGCGCCTGCGGCGAGCATCCTCAGGCTGCGGATTCCGTAGGAATTAATGTCTATCTCATGAGGCATGCCGGTGTGGGTATCTCGGGCTTCCTGGGAGGGATCGGCGGCTTCTTCTATTCTGTCGGCGTAACGGACGGGAATGCCAATGGACATACCGGTGTGGCGGGCTTTGGTTTCCTGGCTTTGGCCGTTATGATCTTCGGACAGTGGAAGCCGTTAAAGATTGCACTTGCAGCATTGTTCTTTGCCTTCCTGCGGATACTTGCGTATTCGACGGCACTGATCCCGTTCCTGCACAACCTGAATATCAATCAGACCTATTATAAGATGCTTCCGTATATGGCCACCATGGTAGTTCTTATCTTTACCTCCAGGAAATCCAGGGCTCCCAAGGCGGAGGGCATACCTTATGACAAGGGCAGGCGGTAACCGGAGCAGCATTAGGACATATGTCTTATATATATACCCCGAAAAAAATCACAGGAACCGCGAATATTGTTAACAGAGGCCAAGCTTCATGATAAGACCGGTAATATCATGAAGCCGGCTCTGACATTATAATGGAGATCATGCTGATAACTGTCATAATGATCTCTATTGCAGGATGCAATAATCAAGGTACGGATAATATGGTGAAAACGAAAGGGGTACAATATGAAAAAAGCAATGTGTATAATAATGGCGCTTGTGCTGGTTATCGGCTTAAGCGGGACAGCGGCGGCTCATTCCGATTCCGGCTCCAAAAGCTATGGATATGGCAGTAACAGTTCAAAGAGCAAAGGAAATAATCAAAGCAAAAAGGTCTGGAATATGAATACAATGCCGGGCATGTATACCAAGTCCAGCTACCGATATGATTATGGAACCTGTATCAAATACGGCAGGAACAAATTATCTCTTTCCGTAATTACAAAGGGTATGGGTGCTAAAGCGGAATACAGCAAAAAGAAATCAGTCCTGACTGTCAGCAAGGACTCTTCTACGATAGTGATTGACTTTAAGAATAAGACGGTCACAGTGAATTCAATCGCTGATCCCGCCTCCGGTATCTTCGAAGCCGGGAACGATAAGAAAATGAAGGCTGTTATTCAATATGTGGCCAAGGTGCTCGGCATTGAGGTCAGCTGTTCCAAGGACAAGGTCACGGTAGCGGTTCCGAAGCTGGATGCTCCTACCGGTGTCAAAGTAAAGGCGGTTGGCGGAACGATAGTAGCCAATACCCTTAACAGTACAAATACGGCACTGACTGCATCCGCTGCAATTAAGGCCGGACAGGCTGCCGGGGGGAAAGCTGAATTATATGTAGGCGACAAGCTGGTTGCTGTTGATACGGAGATTTTAGAAAAGGATACGCAGGTAACCTTCTCCACCGCGGCTGCCGCTCCCACTAATATACAGCTGCAGGCGCTTGTTAACAAGGGAGGCAAGGTGACGGTCAAGCTTTACAATGCAAACGGCAAGACCGCTGTAAGTAAGGCTTCCTGCTCCAAGCTGGCGGTTGATTATAAGGCTCCCGCGGTTACCAGTGTCTCCGGAGCAGCATTGAATCTGCAGGCAGGCACCATAGAGATATATGTGAACGGTGAAGTCAGTAAGGGAGATAAGGCGGATGTAACCCTGATCTCCTTGTATGATTATACACTGAACAAGGAATATAAGCTTACAGATACTAAGCTTACGGATACCTATAAGTCAGGTTCATACGCAACGGTGAAAGAATCCGGCAAGATCACGATCTGTCTTGGTAAGGCGGATATATCAGGCCTGGCGGGCTTTGGAACCGGTAAGGTCAGACTGACGGTTGCGGCAGGGTCTCTGCTTACCGATGCCGCGGGCAACGCCTCACCGGTACACGCCGGGTTTACCGCGGAGGTAACGGTAAAGTAGGTAAAGCTCGGATATAATAAGAAGTTGGGATACAGCTGCAATTATTAACTCATAGGGTTCGTTCCGTATCGTATCGTAATCTGTAAAAAGATACATAATAGCTGCAAGGGGCGCTGCAAGAAAGATGAGTAATCATCTAAGAAGCAGCGCTCCATTTTTCGCTGCTTTTTATTACAGGCTTATCCTTCAGCTCCGGATGATCCGCTCCTGGCCAGGTGGTAATCCGCTTGCTGTGAAAATTAAAGATTTATTATTTTTTTGTGAATTCATAGGATTTTGAAAAATTTTATGATATACTCACTAATGATATGCCAGATGAGAGAAAGAGACTGTATTATCGATGGAGGATTCATGTTCGGTTATGTTAATGTAAACAGGCCAGAATTAAAAATGAAGGATTTTTTTAAATATAAGGCTTATTACTGCGGTCTGTGTAAAACTCTATACGGTAAATACGGACGCTTCGGACAGATGACACTGTCCTATGATATGACCTTTCTTATTATATTACTGACCTCCCTGTATGAGAGTGATACCACAAAGGAACAAAACCGCTGCATCGTCCATCCCATGAAAAAGCATGACAGTCTGTATAATGAATTCACGGAATATGTAGCCGATATGAATATAGCCCTTTCCTACCACCACCTGATGGATGACTGGAAGGATGAGAGAAGTGCGGCAGGCCTTGCCGGTGCCAAGGTATTACAGAGAGCTTATAATAAATTAAAACGGAAGTATCCCAGGCAATGCAGGGAAATCAGCGAAGGCCTGGAGCGCCTTGCCGAATGTGAGAAATTGAAGACTGAGAATATTGATGAGGTATCCCGGTGCTTTGGAGACCTGATGGCCGGATTATTCGTCTATCGGGAGGATCACTGGGAGAAAAGCCTGCGAAGCATAGGCTTTTATCTGGGTAAGTTCATCTATATACTGGATGCTTATGATGATATTGAGAAGGATATTAAGAATAAAAGCTATAATCCGCTGATACCCGTCCATACGAAGGAGACCTTTAAGGAGGATTGCAGGAACATGCTGAACCTGATGATGGCGGAATGCACCAGGGAATTTGAGAAGCTTCCCTGCCTTCTGGATGCGGATATTCTGAGGAATATCCTGTACGATGGCGTATGGACCAAGTTCGATACAATTAATTTAAAAAGAGAGAAACAGGAAGGAACAAAAGTATGATATCAAATCCCTACCAGGTGCTTGGCGTGAATCAGAACGCCTCCAACGAAGAAATCAAGAAAGCGTACCGTGAATTAAGCCGTAAATACCACCCGGATTCTTATGTGGATAATCCCCTGTCAGGACTGGCTGAGGAGAAATTCAAAGAGGTGCAGGAAGCATATGAGCAGATCATGAAGGAACGGGAGAGCGGCTATGGCGGAGCATATGGCAATGTAGGCGGTTCCTCCGAGGACTCCGCGGAACTGAGTGCGGTTTATAATCATCTGAATGCCAGGCGTTACCAGGACGCACTTAATGTGCTGTCAAGGGTTCCTCTGCGTTCGGCAAGATGGTATTATTACAGTGCCGTAGCCAATGCCGGTGCGGGTAATAATCTCATGGCCGTAGAGCATGCCAGGCAGGCGGTGAACATGGAGCCGGGGAATGCGGAATACCGTAACCTGCTTAACCAGATCGAACGGCAGGGACAGAGATATCAGGACACCAGATATAATACGACAGGCTATGGCGGCTATGGCAGCAGGGGCTACGGTACCGGTAATCTGTGCTGTGACCTGTGGTGCGCCGACAGCTTATGCGAATGCATGGGAGGAGATCTGATTTCATGCTGTTAAATACCAGAAAATTAGCATTCCTGGGCTTATTATTGGCATTTGATGTCCTGCTTATCATATTAAGCGGTATCATTGAATTCAATACTATGTTCCTGCTGGCTGCCGCTTCCTTCTGTGTGGGCATTGCAATTCGCGAGACCGGCAGGCAGTATGGCTTCGGCTTCTATCTGGCGAGTATTCTTCTGGGTTTCATACTTGCCCCCAACAAGCTGTATGTCATTACTTACGGAGCGTTCGGGCTATACCTGGCAGTTATCGAGTATGCTTATGATAAGCTGGTGAATATTAAAAATAATGTCAGAAGACGAAAATTATTCTGGACCGTCAAGTACATTACCTTCAACCTGTTATATATTCCCATGCTGATTTTCCTGCTGAAGCTGGTGTATCAGGGAGATATTGACATAAGGCTGATTATCCTTCTGGTGCTGGGCGGCCAGGCTGCCCTTTATGTATTCGACAGAGCCTATGAGTATTTTCAGAGCCATATATGGGGAAAAGTACGGGGAAAATTAAAATTGTAAGGCTGCGTCAGGTTTGATATGTAATTACATTGTAGGATACCGTGTTACGGAGGATGTGACGGAACATGGTGTTGATTATCCGTGAAGGAAATGAAGGAGAGCGGTCATGGCGAAGTTCAAGGTTGCGGCGGTATTAAGCAATCATATGGTTTTACAAAGAGATAAGAATATCAGGATATTCGGTGAGGGAGAAGACGGACGAAAGGTCGCGGTTACCTTCCAGGGGACCGAATACAGCGGAACGGTTAAGGGAGAAAAGTGGACCGTCATGATTCCGCCCCAGGATGCGGGCACAGGATATGAGATGAAGGTGGCCTGCGGGGAGGAAACCAGGACATTCCGGAATATAGCAGTCGGTGAGGTATGGCTTGCCGGCGGCCAGTCCAATATGGAATATGAGCTTCAAAACTGCACCGGCGGTGACCATATGCTTAAGAATGATCGAAATCCCAATGTCCGCTTCTATTATACGCTGAAGAACGCTAATATGGATGAGACGTTCTTTGAGCTGGAAGAGCGGTCCGGCTGGAGTGAATTCGGACCGGAGACAGCCGGATGCTGGTCCGCGGCAGGTTATGTCTTCGGTAAAAGACTGGCTGCCCGGCTGGGAGTTACGGTGGGGATTATCGGCTGCAATTGGGGCGGTACCTCTGCCTCCAGTTGGATGAGCGAGGAGAGCTTAAGTGAAGATAAGGAGCTAAGCTCCTACCTGGAGGAATATAACCTGGCTGTCTCCGGCAAGCCGGAGGAGCAGCAGATCAAGGAATACAGGGAATATGAAGAATTCCAGGCGGACTGGGACTTAAGATACCGGGCCGAGCTTGAGAAGAATCCCGCTGCCGAATGGGATGAGATCGTTGAAATCCTTGGGAAGAACAGGTGGCCGGGACCCATGGTCTGTATCAATCCGTATCGTCCGTCCGGCCTTTATCATTGTATGCTGCGGAGAATTATTCCCTACACCTTGCGGGGCTTTATTTATTACCAGGGAGAAAGTGATGAACATAAGCCCGGGATGTATCAGAAGCTGTTAACCAGATTAATCCGCCAGTGGCGTGAGGACTGGGAGGATCTGACCCTGCCGTTTCTTATAGTGCAGCTCACCATGCACCGCAATCGGAAGGATCCGGATTATAAACATTGGTGCCTGCTCAGAGAAGCCCAGATGAATACTTATCAAACCGTCAAAAATACGGGGATTGCCGTAATTACGGACTGCGGTGCATTCAATGACATCCATCCGAAGGACAAGATCCCGGTAGGTGAGAGACTGGCATTGCAGGCAGGCTATCATGTGTATCATAACCTTCCCGGGAAGGAGGCCTTCGGGCCGATCTATCATTCCTATGCCGTGAGGGAGAACGGCATTGAGCTGTTCTTTGAGCATGCTGAGGATGGATTTACCGTGAAGGGGGACGGAGCCGGCTTTGAACTGGCGGGAGAGGATATGAATTTTATTCCGGTCATACCGGAGATGAGGGCGTCCGTTATATATCTTCATTCACCTGAGATTCCGTATCCGGCTGCCGCCCGCTACTGCTGGACCAATTACGGAGAAGTTACCGTCTACGGTAAGAACGGACTTCCGTTAGCGCCTTTCAGAACATATCGTGATTAACATAAAAACCTCAGTCAGGTAACAGAGTACCGGCTGAGGCTTTTTTTGCCCGGACATGCCGGATATAAGAAATGCCGCATTAACGGACTTTGCTAATATTAGGTACAAAGGATCACTTTACGCTGTTTCTGAAATGTAATACAATAAAATTTATAGATTAATTTGACGAATTATGCATAACATGGGGGTATACCAATGATGAAATCCTTAACCTTGAAACTCGTGTCAATGATTGTTGCCTTGATCTTTGTGTGTTCCGTAGCTTTGATCGGTATCTCTTATTTTGAGATATACCGCTCTGTTACCAACCAGATGAAAAGTGACGGATCCACCCTGATCGCCAATGTTAAGAGGGAGATCATCCTTAACCAGGTAACAGGAACGGCCGACCTTCAGAATATCTTCCGGCAGATTAAGACGGAAAGCGACGGTAATATAGCGTATGTATCCTTATCGGATGAGACAGGCGGTCTGGTAGTATCGGATAACAGTACAATAACTGCCGAAGGGGAGATCGGCAGCGCGGATGCGGTATCTTCCGCAACTTCTTCGGGAGATGTCTCGCAAGTGGTAAGCGGGCAGGAAACCGTGGGTCAGATCTTAGAGCTGCCCTCCGGTGAGAAATGCTACAATGTATCTACCAATATGAGTATCGGGGAAGAGTTTAACGGTGCTTTAAATATCGGTATTTCATTGGAAAGCATGTACGAACAAATCCAGAATGCCCTGATGGAAACCATACTCATCACACTGATCGTCATGGTGCTGGCAATAGCCGCAGGTATTATCCTGTCGAGACGGATCATAAATCCGATTGTCAGGATGTCCGGCCGGATCAAGACTTTTTCGGAAGGGGATTTTACTGTGGGATTCGAACACGAAAGCCAGGATGAGATCGGTAAGATGGCGACGGCACTGAATCATATGCAGCTGACGCTGAAGGATATGGTGAGTGATATTCAGGCAAATTCATCCATGGTCTCTGAGAATTCCCAGAACCTGACGGAGATCTGTGATGAGACCTCACAGGTGGCGGAAGGTATCGCCAAAGCCTCCGGTGAGCTTGCCAAGGCTTCCACCGACCTGGCGGTCAATTCCCAGGAAGGCTATGAACGGTTAAACCGGCTGGCTAATGAAATAAATTCGATTTTTAAACGAACGGACTATATGAAGGAGAGCATCGATCAGACAGTGGATGCGAACCAGAGCGGAACAAAATATATCCATGAGCTGATGGGCGCCATCGACGAGAATGTCAGTGTTTCAAAGAAAATTAAGGAGCTGGTGGATGTTCTCGGTGAGAAATCCCAGGCGATTGCCGAAATCACCTCGGTAATCAAGAATATCTCGGAGCAGACAAGCCTCCTTGCCTTAAATGCCATGATTGAAAGCGCCAGAGCCGGAGAAAGCGGCAAGGGCTTTACCGTAGTAGCCCAGGAGATCGGCAAGCTTTCGGAGCAGACAGCCAAATCCATCGCCGGTATCGAGCAGATTGTTAATGAGGTGAGCTCAGCCATAACCCAGACCCAGGACTATGTGGACCAGGGGGATGAGGTTATTATCCATACCGCGGAGGTTTCAAAGGAGACCGGCAAGGCATTTGACCGGATCGAGGGTTCCATTGCCAGTATTATTAAAGAAGTCCAGGTATTGATAGAAGCCATTACGAAGGTCAACAGCGATAAGAATGAAGTCGTGGATGCCATCGAAAGTATCTCGGCCATCGCGGAAGAGACTACTTCCTCCACGCAGGAGATATCCTCCTCTCTGGAGCTCCAGCTTACAAAGATCGAGAACGCGTCCCAGGCCGCACATGAGTTAAAGAACATCGCTCTTGAACTGGAGAGTATGATAAGCCAGTTTAAGGTTGCATGATCCTGCGGTGTTGGGATGGCCGTAAGGACAGGAAGCCATGAATTGCCGCATAAGGGATTTTGCTTTAGCGAAGGACTGTATTACATAATGAGAGACAAATGAGTTCCCCCGGCAATGTAATACAGTCTTATTTGTTGAGTGAGCTGATTATTTTCTTTTTCAGCCGATGGGATAAAAAGAACTTATATTTATCATATTTGTATATAAATACACTTTTATTTTTTTACTTTTGTACATTGTGCTTTATGTCGTATAATGGTAAAATTGTGTAGGGAAAGCTGTAATAATTTATCAGCTCTGGGAAATTCGTCCGAATTTCCGGTAAAACAGCACGAAATTATGCATATTTTGCATGTTTTATGTGTATCACTTATGCGGCATACGCCGCATGAAAAACATGCGGGTTCGTAAGAACCGCAGTGACGGAACAGTCACTGGAAGTCATAATAGGGTAACACTATAAAATCCTTGGGGGTCATTATTATGAATACGCTGAAGAAAATCAGAAAATTCCTTTTCGATCAGAAAAACACTCAAGCTACTCTGCTCCGCCTGTCCTTTCTAATCCCGGGCCTGTTAATCATCGGATTTGTCCTGAGCCTGATTGATTTAACCGTAATACGCTTTATCCTCCCGGTTGTTCTGATCGTCTTAATTGTTCTGTCTGCTGTCCTTTTAATATTGATGATACAATTTATTAAAGCAGTCCGGCTGATTGATAAAAATGCAGTCAAATTATCTCAGGGCAATTTAAATATTGATGATATTATCTCTGAAAAGACGAAGGGTCTTGAGATACTTACCTCCGCTTTTAACGATATGAAGCGTAATCTTCTCAGCTACATAGAATCCACAAAAAGCAACGTTATTATACTGTCCGAAGCGGTTGACAAGGTCACAAAAAGCATTGACATGACCTACAAGGGCAATGAGCAGATCGCTTCGAATATAACCATCGTAGCCGAAAAAGCGCAGGAGCAGTTAAAGATAGCCAAGATCACCCTGGAGGGAATTGACAAGGTAAGCCTTGGTGCGGGTCACATTACGACGACGCTGGGCAATATTGAAAACTTCGTTGAAAATACGGTGAAGCTGACCACCAACGGCGCCAGCCATCTTGATAAATATACGGATCAGATGCAGGTGATCTCGACTAATCTGGATCAGACGGCGAATTTCATAAAGACCTTGAATTCCAACCTGACCGAGATTAATGAATTCGGTAATCTGATCATGAGCATAACGGAGCAGTTAAACCTTCTGTCCCTGAATTCCAGGGTGGAAGCGGCAAGAGCAGGCGAAGCCGGAAGAGGCTTCTCCGTGGTGGCGATGGAGATGAATAAGCTGTCGGATGCCACGAAGGACAGTGTAAAGCAGATCAACCACCTTCTCGGTGACATATTAAAGAGTAATACGAAGGTCAGCGAGAGTATAGGCAATGTAACCAAGAGCTTTACCATGAGCAAGGAGATCTTCAGTTCGGTGAAGGATTCCTTCGATACCATTAATAATAATGCCAATATCCTGAATTCCGATATTAAGCGGGTATATGAAGAATCGGTTATGATCAGCGGAAGCACAAAGATCATCAGCGAGCAGGGAGCATCCCTTCATGATTCCTCCAACGAGATATCCAGTATTACGCAGGATGTTGCTGCGATCACAGAAGAAGAGCTTGCAGAGAATGAGGAGATCAACAGCCAGGCAATGTCCCTTAAGAAGATGCTCTCAAGTATTGAGAATCTGCTGAAGCGGTATAAGACATCGGTTCTCCCGGTAGACCAGGTAAGTACGAAGAGGCTTAGATTTGTTATGATGAGCCCCGTCAATGATCCCTTCTGGCAGTCGGTCAAGCAGGGAGCATTATATGCGCAGACGGAACTGAAGGTCAAGAATGCGTCGGTAGAATTCATTGATTTTGAAAAAATCGATTATAGCTTTATTGATACCCTGAATATGAAAATTGACGAAGGCTGTGACGGCTTGATTCTGCCGGGCTTTGTGAAAGGCATTGAAGAAAGCGCGCAAAAGGCAGTGAATAAGAAAATACCCATTATGACCTTTAATTATGATTTTGCAGATATATCAAAGCGTCTGTCTTACTTCGGCCCGAACATTAAAGCGGAGGGAACACTGGCCGGCGAAATCCTGGCAAAGAGTATTGATGAGACAGGTGAGGTGATTATCTTCAGGGGCAGCACTAATTCCTCCATCAATTCGATCCGCAGGGATGCTGCCGCAGCCAAGCTATCCAAGTATTCCGAGATCAAGATAGCATCGGAAATCGATGATGTGGAAAGCTCTTCACAGGTTTACAATAAATTAAAGGAAAAGCTTTATTATGTGCCCAATATTAAGGCAGTCCTGTTTATGGGAGACGGTGTGACCGGTGCGGCCAGACTGGTTGAGGAGATGAATCTCATCGGTAAAATCAAGCTTTTCTGCTTTAACTACAGTGAAGATATCGAAAATCTGATTAAGAAGGGAATCGTACATAAGGTTTTCCGGCAGGATCCCTTCGGACAAGGCCACGACCCGATTATCTACCTTTATAATTATCTGGTCGCCGACATAGTACCGGAGAGCTCCACTTACACCAGGACGGAAGTTATTGATCAATATAGTGTAAGCTAGTAAAAAAATCAGAAAATATTATAATTATTAAATAATGACGGTTGCCGCCTCGGTTTTATGATGATTTATGGCGGCAGCCGTTTCTTTGCTTTATGGGATATGACCGGTATTTCTTCCATATGGAAAGATGTTACAATATTGTGAAAATTCTATAACGCTTATAAGGTGATAGCCATTAAACTCCGATATAAATGTTATATCAAAGATATGTCGATTACAGGGAGGTAAAGTGCATATCCAATAAAAGAAAGGTAGAATGAAAGCTTATGTTCAAAAATAAGAACAAAGAGACATCCTACGAAATAAGGATAGTCATTTTATTGCTTTTCCTGGTAGCAGCCATCGTCTGCATAACACCCAAGGAAGCAAAAGCAGCAACAGCCGTATCAGTAAAGGAAATCAATTATCTGAACAGTACGATTACTTTACAGGTAAATGACGGGGACACGATGGTTTATTTTTCCGACTCCGGTAAAAAGAACTGGGAGGCAATTCCCGGTAATATCATCAACAATACCATCACGATGGATATATCCTGGATATCTGTCTCGAAGAATCATGTGATTACCTTCAAAGGCAACCATTCCACCAGTATTCTTTCGGTTACTATTCCAAAGCAGGTCACCAATTTCAAGGCTACCTACAATAAGACAAAAAGGACTGTGACCTTCAGCAATGCCGGCAGCCGTACCATTGAATGGAGGAAGAAGGGAAGCACGCTTTGGAATACCGTAGATCTCAATACGATTTCCAGCGAGATAAGCTACCTGTGCAATAATGGCGCCGTAGTATATTTCCGGCTTGCCCCGGTGAACGGCAGCGGATCGGCAAGTACGGGCAGCAGGGCAAGTAAGGAAGTATCCGTAACGATTCCCAAGAGAACGGCAGCGCCTTCCATCACTATTGACGGCTCCAGGTTCATCATCCCGGTTAAGAAGAATATGGCATACCGTTTCGTGAACACCGACGGTACTGCATCCGACTGGATAACCATGAACTCCGCTGCCAATCTGTATCTGAAGGATATTGCAGCCAAAGCCTTATATACGGATGCAGCCGTATCCCAGGAAGAGGTTACCTTACAGTTTAAGATGAATGCCACAAGCTCCGCCCAGGAATCGCGGGTAGCGACGGTAACCGTACCCGTTCAGGAGGGAACTCCGGATGAGGATATCTATGGGATTTCACTCAGCTATGCAAGTTCTTCCACTGTTTCCCTGCAGGTAAAGGCAGCTAGTCAGGCGGTACCTTTCGAGTATGCGATTGTTAAGGAGAAAGATATACTGGATTATATGACTGCAGGCTGGACGGCTATCACCTCCAGTACGGCAGTGAATCTGGAGAAGAGCAAGGCTCCGGCAGGTGCGCATGTCTATGTGAGAAAGAAATCGGTGGCGGCTTCCGCTACGACAGATTTTTCATTGGCTTCCCCGGAATATGATGTCAGCGGTACGAATGGTCTTACCTATCCTAACGCTCCGGAGGCTACTACTTTAACTACCTTGATTACAACGGCAGGTGTGTGCAGGACAACGGACAGTTCCTCCTATCTGACCTTCCATCTATATAGTGCAACTTCGACTACCGTATCCTCCATCAGCCTTCTTAACCAGTACGGCATTGTTCAGGGAACGATAGCCAGCAGGAGCACCGTTACCAGGAACGTAAGCAGTACGGGAGCACACGACCAATATATTATCACTACTAAGATCACCTCGACCGAAAGTGTGGATACTATAACGGAAGAGTTATTATATGCAAAAATAACATTGGCGAATTCCGATATAATCACCAGCAATGATACGGCGGGAGTCAGGCTGTATCTGTATCCGGATACCGTAATTAACAATCCGGAGGATGCGGATGATGCGGAAGATTACACGGATAATTTTAAGCGGATCTATTTGTCGGATGAGGAAGAGGACGACAGCAGCTTTAAATTCCGCCTGGATTTAGGTACAAGGTATATTCCGGATACTTCAACAGTTAACAGCTTTACGGCAGAACCTTTGGCAGTCAGCTCCATCAAATATGACGGATACACCCTGGTCAAGGACACCGATTATACCGTAGCCTACGGAACCTATGTGAATGATGAGGATGAAACAGTAGCAACGGCAACCGTGACAGTGAACGTGAAGCAATTCGAGGCCTCGTCCGCGATCAATACTACGGATACAAGCCTTCCGCTGGTGATCCGGCTGAATAACGGAGAAGTACTGAACAATGACATCCATATGACCTTGATCAAGACGGCAGCTCTTAAGGATGCGCCCCTGGCATGGTCGATTACCGAAGGAAGCCTGAAGCTGACCAAGACTTCAACCGTAACCAATGAGGACGGAAGTACGACATCAGTTACGGAGGAAGTAATTACATACACTCTGACCTTAGATATCTTTGACAGGAGTTATGCTGTCAGTGTATCCGATGTGACTTGGGGCGGTACATCCATCTTTGGGTCAGCCAGCATAAGTAACGGAACGGCAACCGTACATCTGTCCAACGCGAAGATCAATAAGCTCACTACCGATTCTTCCGATACGAAGAATGTGGTTATCACTTTGAGTAACGGATATGCCATAACCACCGGATGCAAGCTTACCATACTGGATGCTTCGGAGTAGGAAGATACTGTTTCAGATTGGAGGATTCACGAATATGAAGAAATTATATAAATTATGGCTTTTACCTGTATTTGCTCTGTTCCTGCTATGCATCCCGGCTTCATCCCACAGTGTTCAGGCAGCCGCTTCGGCGGTAGCCTTTGGAGCCCTTGATTATGAGAAGCTTACCATGGAGATTCATTATAACGGCAATTCCATTGTATATTACTCTACGGATAATGCCGTATGGACTGAGGTGGAGGGCAATTACAGCAGTGCCTCCGGTATCAGCAGGATGGACATCTCCTGGGTCTCTGCTGCGGAGGATGTAACCCTGTATTTTAAGGGAGATGTTGTAAAAACTGTAAAATCAATCACAATACCGGCACAGGACAAGGATTTTAAAGTAATATATGATAAGGTAGAGGGAGAATTTACCTTTGATGATACAGGAGTAGCGGATTATTTTGAGTGGAGGAAATCCGGTGATTATTACTGGAATAAGGTGTCCTTAAATGAAGCCTCCGCCTCTTATCTATCCTTCCTTTCTGCCATGGAAAGCTTAAGAGTGAAGGGAGCGTCACTGCTGTTCAGGTTACCGCAGGCAGCGGGGACCGGAGCAGGGAATACAGGCAGCAGGCCAAGTGCTGAGATTACGGTTAAGATTTTGGCAAGAGGAACAGCACCTACCGTTAAGGTAAATGCCTCAAAGCTGACGGTCAACACCACGACCTCCATGGAATATTATGATGAGGCCTCCGATTTCTGGATGGAGTGTGACAGAACCATGTCTTTGGAGGATATAGCACCTGCGGCTCTTTATGAGAATGGTGCGAAGACGGTCACTCTGCAGATCAGAAAGGGGGCCACAGCCACCGTTCCTTATTCTAAGACCGCTTACCTTACCATACCCGGGCAGTCCGCTCCAACCACCATAGGGGACAGCTCCAAGGAGGTCACCTATTATTATCTTAATTCAAAGCTGGTTATGCAGTTTAATCGTGCCTCTGCCGCAGAAGCTTATGAATATACGATTGTGAAAGCGGGAAATTACCTTAATGTCTCTACCGCAAGCTGGAAGTCCGTAACCAATACGAAGCTTATGACTTTATCCGCATCAACGGCACCGGAAGGATGCACGATCTATGTCAGAAGGAAAGGAAAGGATGCAAGCACGACTGCGGAACTGGTCCTGCCGTCGGCTATCAACAGTTTTACCGTAAGATATTAATTGAGGGATTTATAAAAGGAGCTGTCTCTACATGAATGTATAATAGCGGCTTACAAAAAAAATTATGTTTATGGCATTGAAAGGAGCCTTGATAATGGTTTTACAGACCAATCAAGGCTCCTTTTTTTGTACTATTTTTTTGCGAGTTTATTTTGAGACGGCCCTTCGCAGTGCATTATTTTTTGCTGATCACCGTCTGTCCACCCATATAAGGCTGGAGAGCCTTCGGAATGCTTACGGAACCGTCCGCATTCATGTTGTTCTCCAGGAATGCAATCAGCATACGGGGAGGAGCAACAACGGTATTGTTCAGGGTGTGGGCGAAATACTTGCCGTCCTCACCGGTTACACGGATCTTAAGGCGGCGCGCCTGGGCATCTCCCAGGTTGGAGCAGCTGCCTACTTCAAAATATTTCTTCTGTCTGGGAGACCATGCTTCCACATCCACGGATTTTACTTTCAGGTCGGCTAAATCACCGGAACAGCATTCCAGGGTCCTCACCGGGATATCAAGGCTGCGGAACAAATCAACGGTATTCTGCCACAGCTTGTCAAACCATGCCATGCTATCCTGAGGATTGCATACCACGATCATTTCCTGCTTTTCAAATTGGTGGATGCGGTATACGCCTCTTTCCTCCAGGCCGTGAGCGCCCTTCTCCTTTCTGAAGCAGGGAGAATAACTGGTCAATGCCTGGGGAAGCTCCGCTTCCGGAAGGATGGTATCGATGAACTTGCCGATCATGGAATGCTCACTGGTACCGATCAGGAATAGATCCTCGCCTTCAATCTTATACATCATGGCTTCCATCTCCGCAAAGCTCATAACACCGGTCACCACCTCGCTGCGGATCATGAAAGGCGGAATACAATAGGTAAAGCCGCGGTTAACCATGAAATCCCTTGCATAGGAGATCACTGCGGAATGAATTCTCGCGATATCACCCATGAGGTAGTAGAAGCCGTTGCCGGCAACCTTACGTGCGCTGTCAAGGTCAATACCCTTAAAGCTTTCCATAATCTCCGTATGGTATGGGATATCGAAGTCCGGAACTGCCGGCTCACCATATCTTTGGACCTCTACATTCTCACTGTCATCCTTGCCGATGGGAACACTTGGATCTATGATGTTCGGTATGGTCATCATGATCTTCCTGATTTTTTCCTGCAGCTCCGCTTCCTTCGCTTCCAGAGACGCTAAGCGTTCCGAGTCCTGAGTAACCTTTTTCTTAAGCTCCTCCGCTTCCGCCTTCTTACCCTGGCCCATGAAAGCTCCGATCTGCTTGGACAGGGTGTTTCTTTCAAATCTTAGATTATCTGCTTCCTGTTTGGTATTCCGGCTCTCCGCATCGAGAGCGATAACCTCGTCTACCAAAGGCAGCTTCTTATCCTGGAACTTGTTACGGATGTTCTGCTTTACCAGCTCAGGATTCTCTCTGACAAATTTTAAATCCAACATAAAATTCTCCTCCTTAACATTACATTAATAATGATTTTGCCGCCATAAAACGGGCAGTTGATATAATAATGCCGTGAATGGGATGGAGCATCTATGGGTATAAAAAAATCCCCTCCAACCCATTATCTTAAACATGGGACGAAAGGAATCCGCGTTGCCACCCAAATTGCCGGATGTAATGCATCCAGCCACTCAATGGTACGATAGAGGGTACGAACCTACGACTCATCGCCGTCAGCTCCAAAAGTGGAAAGATCTGATCCTTCACCGGTTCACACCAACCACCGGCTCTCTGATGAAGTTTAAAGATCGCAGCTTTTATCATCACTGATTATAACTTATTTTAACATATTATATATCCGAATATGTTAATTGGCAAGAGAAATTTATTCGGTCTTATAAAAAGAAGGATTAAAAAAATAGTTTTAAGTGTATTTCTATTTTCTTTTTATAAGAAAAAACGGTTAAATTTTAATAAAGTTTTGGAAAAATGTGTTAGATTGTTTATTAAATATCAACTGTTGACAATAAACGACGGAGGAGTATAATAAGGAGCGGATTTGTCAATGATGCGATAAGGTATATTCAGCTATAACCTTTAAGAGCGTGATTGGCTTTTTTTTATCAAAAATTACTATTTTAGACAAGGTGACGTGACCATGAGTGCAGTATCAGTATTAATTTTATTCCCGCTCTTAGCAGCGATTGTCATATTATTGACGAAACATGATGCGGCAAGAGACATAATTGTAAGACTCAGCTCCATAATTACAGCAGTGCTGACAATAACAGTAGTATGCATGAATTTTACTAACGGCTTATCCTTTACCTATGCATTTGAAAAGACGATTGATTACATAATGGCTGCTATAGAAATTATCGCAGCTGTTTATATTATATCAACCGGTATTAAGAATAAAAAGTATCTGGTATCTTTCTTATCCCTGCTTCAGACTCCTTTGATCCTGTGGTTTGAATTTACACAGACGGAAGGTGTCAAAGCAGAGAATGCTGTTGTCTTTGACAAGCTTTCCGCCATCATGATACTGGTCATCGGTATCGTAGGCAGCCTGATCTGCAACTATGCAATCGGTTATATGAAATCTTATCATGAGCATCATACGAACTACAAGGTAAGAAAGAACTTCTTCATGTCAATTCTGTTCCTGTTCCTGTCCGCCATGTTCGGCCTTGTTCTGAGCAATAACCTTACCTGGATTTATTTTTGCTGGGAGCTGACGACTCTGTGCTCCTTCCTGCTGATCGGATATACGAAGACAAAGGATGCGAAGAATAATTCCTTCCGGGCTTTAGCCATGAATTTGGGAGGCGGCCTGGCCTTTGCACTTGCTATTGTCTATATCGGTATGAGATTTGATACCCTGGAATTATCGGAATTAATAAAGCTGGAACCGACAGCGGCGGTTCTTATTCCGGTTTTCCTGCTTTCCTTTGCCGCGCTTACCAAGTCGGCGCAGCTGCCCTTTGCCTCCTGGCTGTTGGGAGCCATGGCGGCACCCACACCCTCCTCCGCATTATTGCATTCCGCAACCATGGTTAAGGCAGGTGTGTATCTGATCATCCGCCTGTCACCGCTGCTGGGGAATACCTCCGTGGGCAGGATTGTTACATTGGTTGGAGCCGTTACCTTCCTGGCATGCTCCCTGATGGCTGTCTCAAGAAGTGATGCTAAGAAGATCCTTGCATATTCAACCATTGCGAATCTGGGCCTGATTGTTGTCTGTGCAAGTGTCGGGACCCAGGAATCCCTGTGGGCAGCGATTCTTCTTATTATATTCCATGCCGTATCGAAGTCCCTGCTGTTCCTGGCCGTCGGTTCCATCGAGCATCAGATCGGCAGCAGAAACGTGGAGGATATGGATATACTTTTGAAGGTTTCCAAGAGACTTACCCTGTATATGATGATCGGTATCGCAGGTATGTTCCTGGCGCCTTTCGGCATGCTGGTATCCAAATGGGCCGCCATGAAGGCCTTCATCGATTCAGATAATATATTGATTTTAATTATCGTGATATACGGCAGTGCGGCTACCTTATTCTATTGGTCCAAATGGCTGGGTAAGCTAGTATCCTATGCCAATTATAAAAAGAAGGAGAAGCATCCCTTCCATCTGGATGAGGAGCTGCCCATCGTTCTGCTGGCAGGCTTGGTAGTGGTTTCCTGCTTCAGCTTCCCGCTCATGTCCAGGTATGCTCTGGAACCCTTTTTGACGAAGCTGTTCCATACGGAAGCGTTAATACCCATTAGTTCCGATGATGTGAAAATAATGCTATATATGCTGAGCATGCTAATTATCCTGCCATTAAGCTTTATTCCCGTCTATAAGCAGGATAAGCGCAGAAGAGTACCCATCTATATGGCGGGTGAGAATACGGGTGACAATACGAACTTCTATGGTTCCCTTGGGGTTACCCGTAAGGTGGAATTACGCAACTGGTATATCAGAAAATATTTTGATGTAAAAACATTGAGCTTATGGAGCAATATTATCTCCATCGGATTCCTGGTTGCAGGGGTCATTCTGTTAATCGGAGGATACGTAAAATGATGACAGTCATATTATCAATTGCAATAATTATATTAGCTCCGCTGGCCGGCGGACTTCTGACAGGAATTGACCGTGTCGTCAGCGCACGTCTGCAGGGAAGACAGGGGCCTCCGGTCCTTCAGCCCTTTTATGATATGCTGAAGCTGATGGGGAAAGAATCCATAGAGGTTAATCCCATGCATCGTTATTATGTATACATCTCCATGATTTTTGTAATATTCACAACGGTCATTCTGCTTACCGGAGGGGATATTCTGCTGGCTGTCTTTGCACTGACCCTGGGCTCCGTATTCTTCGTGCTGGGGGGATACTCTTCCAATTCGCCGTACAGCACCATTGGATCGGAGAGAGAATTGATACAGGTTATGGCGTATGAGCCCATGGTCCTTATTGCCTGTATCGGATTATATTATGCCGACAAGAGCTTCTACCTGAGGGATATCATCGCAGCCGATACTCCTGCGATTACGCTGCTTCCGGGGGTTTTTCTCGGATTGATCTATATCCTGACCTTTAAGCTGAGAAAATCACCCTTTGATTTGAGTATGTCCCATCACGGGCACCAGGAAATCGTGAAGGGTATTACCACGGAATATTCCGGGATAGATCTGGCAGTAATTGAAGTGACCCATTGGTACGAGACAATCATAGCATTGACCCTGGTATATATTTTCTTTGCCACGAGCTCACTGATAAGCCATTTGTTTGCGGTAATTGCCTGTCTGGCGGTGTATTTCATTGAGATTATCATTGATAATGCATTTGCACGTATTAAGTGGCAGCAGGCTTTGACCAGCGCGTGGGTTGTGACGGCAGTCCTCAGTACCGTTAATCTTTTGATTCTGTCATACTTCCGCTAATGACGGGATATGGCTGCGGTAACCCATGACTTGCCGGACAGTGATAAAAGAGATATTTGACACCCTTCCCAGGGGATGAATTTGATTGGATGCTTTAAATAGATGCCGATCCATTCGGCAGATTGGAGATGCGGTTATGAAGTTTATTAAAAAGTCACCCTGGATCCTGCATTATGACGGCTCCAGCTGCAATGGCTGTGATATAGAAGTGCTTGCCTGTCTGACGCCCTTATATGATGTGGAGCGGTTTGGAATTATAAATACGGGTAATCCTAAGCATGCGGATATTTTGCTGATCACGGGAAGTGTGAATGAACAGAACATTCCTGTGGTAAAACAGCTTTACGAGCAGATGGCAGAGCCGAAGGCGGTAGTTGCTGTGGGTATCTGCGCGAATTCCGGAGGGATTTTTGCGGAATGCTATAATATCGTCGGCGGTGTGGATAAGGTTATCCCGGTGGATGTATATGTACCGGGCTGCGCGGCACGTCCGGAAGCGATTATCGACGGTGTTGTTAAGGCATTGTCTGTTCTGGAGGAAAAACAGAAGTATGCGCGTAAAAGAGTGAAAAGCAAAGTATAACAGCCGGTCTGTTTTATATGGAGAATATATACTGGCTGCCGTCAGGCAGCGGAATGGAGTTCATGATGGGTCAACAGACGATTAAGACGATTTCTGTACATGACTTGCTTGCAGAAACACTGCGGATTAAAAATGACAGCTACCGCCTGGTGGCGATAACCTGTACCAACAAGGACGGAATGGAATTAAGCTATTCCTTTGATAAAGAATATGAGCTGTTAACACTGCGCATCATTACCGATACCGAAGAAGAGGTGGAAAGCATCAGTATCGTTTACCCTTATTCCTTCCTCTATGAGAATGAGATCAAGGAGCTGTTCGGAGTCAAAATCAAGGATATCTCATTTGACTTTAATAATTCCCTGTATAAGATTCCGGTAAAAACGCCGTTTGGAAAGAAGGAGGGGGAAGAATAATGGGTAAGAGAACAATTATTCCGTTCGGTCCTCAGCATCCCGTCCTTCCGGAACCGATTCATCTGGATCTGGTGATGATAGATGAGACGGTGGAACAGGCGATCCCCAGAATCGGCTATATCCACAGAGGGCTGGAGAAGCTGGTGGAGAAGAAGGATTATCAGCAATATACCTATGTGGCGGAGAGAATCTGCGGCATTTGCTCTTTCATGCACGGTATGGGATATTGCATGACCATAGAAAGCATTATGAACGCCGGGATTCCGGAGCGTGCCCGGTTCCTGCGTACGATCTGGGCAGAATTGTCCAGGCTTCACAGCCATTTATTGTGGCTCGGACTTCTTGCCGATGCTTTTGGATTCGAGAGCTTATTCATGCAATCCTGGAAGATGCGGGAGCAGATCCTGGATCTGTTCGAAGAGACTACCGGCGGCCGCATCATCTTCTCTGTCTGTGATATCGGCGGTGTCAGAAAGGATATCGGCAGCGAAGCCCTGGATAAGATCGTCGGTACCCTAACGGGGATGGAGAAGGAGCTCAAGGAATTAACCAAGGTATTCATTAATGACAGCTCCGTTAAGATGCGTACTCAGGGCGTCGGAGTGCTGACGAAGGAGCAGGCCTTTAACCTGGGTGCCGTAGGACCTATGGCCAGAGCCAGCGGCCTTGAGCTGGATATGAGAATGCAGGGCTATGCGGCATACGGAATGATTAAATTCCATCCCGTCATAGAGACAGCCGGGGACTGCTATGCAAGGACCGCAGTCAGGATCAAGGAGCTGTTCCAATCCATCAGTATTATTAAGCAATGTGCCGCCATAATTCCGGAAGGCGACATCAAGGTCAAAGTAACCGGAAATCCTTTGGGTGAGTATTTCACCCGGATAGAACAGCCGCGCGGGGAGGTAGTATATTATGCTAAGGCTAACGGAAGCAAATATCTTGACAGAGTGAGAGTCCGCACGCCAACCTTCGCGAATGTACCTGCCTTACTGGAGACCCTGAAGGGCTGCTCACTGGCGGATGTTCCGATTCTGATCCTTACCATCGACCCTTGTATCAGCTGCACAGAACGTTAAAGACTGCCAGGGCGGCGTATACCGGAATATTTGTAATACGGCCCGTGGCAGCTGCTTATGAAAGGAAGTTTACCATTTCATATTTTAGAATGACAAAAACTCTATTCAGGAATTTACTCCATGGTCCCTACACATCGAAATATCCGTTACAGCCCAAGGAAAATTTCGAACGTACCAGAGGCAGGATAGAGATCGATATCGATCAGTGCATCTTCTGCGGAATGTGTGAGAGAAGATGCCCCACCGGGGCCATTAAGGTGAGCAAGCAGGATACTTCCTGGAGCATCGAGCGTTTTGGATGTATTCAATGCGGCTATTGCAGTGAAGTATGTCCGAAGAAATGCCTGAGAATGGATAACCGTTATACGGCACCGGCCTATGAAAAAGTAAGGGATGAAGTTGTAAAATGCATGAGTACCCAATCACCCGGCGAATAATCGAAGTTGCGGAGGAATATGCCGCTAAGCACGGAGCAGCGGCAGTAAAGGCCATCAACCTGATTGTCGGTGATTATTCCGGTTATGTGGCAAGCTCCATAGAACTGTATTTTGATATCATAGCGGAGGGCAGCGCCTGCAGGAATGCAAAGCTGAATATCGAGCGTGTGGTTCCCAAGCTCAGATGCAGCAGCTGCAATGAGCTGTTCGTAAGAAAACCATACTCCTTCGAATGCCCTGTCTGCAAGGGAGAGGGCAGTCCGACGGAGATCGGGAAGGAATTTTATATTAAATCCATTGAGGTATGAATTCCATTGAGGTATGAATTCCGTTGAGATATGAATTCCGTTGAGATATGAATTCCATTGAAATATTAAATCCATTGAAATATGAATTGTGAATGGTAAATTTATAAAAAGAGTATTCATGGTCTCCTCCTTCTTTATGCTTTTAAATACACGGGTTATGTAAGAAAGTGAGCTGGGCTCAGGAAGGATCGTGCCGTAAGTGCGGAGGGTTGAAAAAATGCATTTTGGGCCTTAAAGGTTTTATGCATGCAGGATCCCGGGCACAAAACTTCAGATGCACAAAAACAAGCGCAGGGATATAGGAAAATATGAATTAACTTATAACGGCATTGTGGCCGGGTTATATTTTCCCCTGCCGTTATATTTCAGATAGAAAGGTTATGAGGATATGTCGGAGAACAAAGAAATAGAGATCATGCAGTCCGTATATGATAAGAATGACGAGACTGCCGCCCGGATCAATTCTACCTTAACAGAGAACGGGATCTATGCCATCAACGTCATGGGTGCGCCCGGTGCGGGCAAGACCACCTCTTTGATCAATATTATCAAGAGGCTTGGGGATATTACCCCCTATGTGATCGAAGGCGATATCGAAGCAGACTTTGATACCAAAGCCCTTCAAGCCATAGGCGTGAAGGCGGTTCAGATCAATACCGGCGGCGCCTGCCATCTGGATTCTCCCTTAATCGGGAATGCGGTGGAGGAACTAAAGCTTAGGGACGGGGTGCTCTTTATCGAGAATATCGGCAACCTGGTGTGTCCGGCGGAATTTATGATCGGTGAGCATGCGAAGCTGCTGGTCTCCACCGTGACGGAGGGCAGCGATAAGCCCTACAAATACCCTCTTGCTTTTGAGAAGGCTGATATTATTATATTGAATAAATGTGATCTGTTACCTTACATTGATTTTGACGAAGACTTCTTTATGAAGGGTGTAAGAGCGCTGAATAAGACGGCTCCCGTCATTCGGGTCTCCGGCAGGACGGAAGAAGGATTTGATAAGGTCGTAGCATGGATAAAGGAAAAGATAAATTCATAACAAAAAAGCTTAGGGCATATGGCATTGTGCAAGGGGTTGGTTTCCGGCCCCTTGTTTATCGTATTGCAAAAAAGCACAATATCACGGGATATGTCCGCAATGTGGGCGGTTATGTGGAAATCGTCGCGCAGGGTGAGGATACGGATATCACAGACCTTGTTCAGGAGCTGATCAGCAGCAGCGGAAGCCATGAGCTTGTTAAGCTGGAAATAAAAGAGCTTGGAACGGCTTCCGGAGCGAATGAATTTGAATTAGAGGATACATTTGAATTGTATGAGGACTTTACCATTACCGGAAGCGGTGAAAGTGAAGAAGTATCAATCATTCCTCCGGATCTGCCGGTGTGTCCCGAGTGCATGAAGGAATTGGGTGCTCCGCATAACAGACGGTACCTGAATCCTTTTATCAGCTGCATCTCCTGCGGACCCAGATATACCATTCTTGAGGAGCTGCCCTATGACCGTCACACCACAGCCATGAAGGATTTTACCATGTGCCCGGACTGTATGGAGGAATACGACGCTCCCGGTGAACGGCGCTTTCATGCCCAGACCATATCCTGTAATGATTGCGGACCGTATCTGATCTTCCGTGATAATAGAAAAAGCAATGGCGATAGTTATAGTCGTAATAAATTACCGGGGAATGGAATTGAGCCGGCGGATGCTTCAGAATATGAAGCCGACCATAAAGAAATGAGCCATACAGATATAGGCTGTAAAGAAATGAGCCGTAAAGATATGGGCTGCAAAGAAATGAAGCAAAAAGATATTAGACATAAAAATATAAGCCGGAACCATCTGAATTATAATCATAGAAGTTATGAAAAATCGAATTACGGATCTGCCGGGCATGAAGTTATTAAGCATAATGCAGGTAATCTTGATATATTTGAGCAGGAAGCGTTACAAAGGGCAGCGGCGATTATTTGTGAGGGCGGCATCGTTGCCGTAAAGGGGATAGGAGGGTATCATCTGATATGCTCCCCGTTCCGGGAGGATGCGGTTTTGAACCTTCGTAAACTTAAGGGCAGGGAAGAGAAGCCCTTTGCGGTAATGTTTGAACATATGGCCCAGATAGAGGAATATTGCCCGGTGTCTGCCGAAGAGAAGGCTTTACTGGAGACGAAAGCCAGGCCGATTGTATTGCTCTGTATGCGGGAGGATATATTTGCTCCGTCCACCAATAAAGGAAGCATCTACCTGGGAGCATTTCTTC
>JAFADH010000324.1 GCA_023424995.1 Bacillota bacterium
AAGCTGCCAGAGCTCTGTTCGGCGGCGGCATGAAATCCGAGGATATCCCGACGACTGCCTATCCTGCTTCCCGCTTTGCAGAAGGTATCGATCTGATCACCCTGATGTGCGATGCAAAGCTTGCGACCTCCCGTTCTGATGCAAGACGTAATATCGAACAAGGCGGCGTTACGGTAAATGATGTGAAGATAACCGACTTTGCCAAGGTATTTACCGGTAGTGATTTTGACGCCGACAGTGCATTATTAATAAGGAAGGGAAAAAAAGCATTCCACAGGTTTATGGCTGAGTAATTGAATGAATTCTTCCATGGCCGTATAAAATCTAAGGATATGCGTAGAGCTTTGCTATATGCAGAAAGCTTCCGGTTATATAGGAAGCTTGGTATATGATATAGATTTTGTCTTATCTTGTTTTTTACGAAATTATCCGCTTTATGGGGCGGGAATATAATATGAAAAGAGATTGGAGATGGATTTATGCCTTTTTGTCCGAAATGCAAGGCTGAGTATCAGGAAGGGTTTACCGTATGTGCCGACTGTAAGGTGGAGCTGGTCACGGATATCAAAGCTGCGGAAGAATTAATCCCCTTCTTTCAGGCCGATGATAAGAAAGTAGCAGAGAAATTGGTGAAGTTCTTTAATTATTCCGATGTGCATTCTTCCCTGGAATATGATGAAGAAAATGAGAACTACATCGTCTTAATTTCGCCTAAGAAGCAGCTGGAGGCGAAGAAGCTGTACCAGGCTTTCTATTTTGTAGAAAGGGAACGTCTGATGAATGGGGAATCGGACCTGGTAGGTGAAACAGATGCCTCCGAAGCTGATAAGGAGGAAGCCCCGGATAGCGATGAACCGGAGACTGACTGCGAGTCCGAAAAAGAGGCCGGCTATGAGTTTGAAGAGGAGGCTCCTGAGACGGAGGAGGAAACCCTGGATTATCCCGCAGATAGCGATATTTCCTCCGAGGATAATAAATACCGGCGGGAAACTCCCAGTGATGAAGTTACTGCCTTTGACGAGGATGAGAAGGAAAATGCTTCAAGCTATGTGATGAAAGCCGACCAATACAGGGATCTGCACGGAACCGTATGGATCTTCTTATTCTTTGGTGTTGCAGGCTTGATCTTTGTTCTCCTTAATGTGCTTGGGTATCTCAATCTCTTTAGCGGCTGGATTCCTTATACCGTCATGACAGTGCTGTTCCTCTTCTTCCTCTATGTGGCCTTATCGACCAATCAGAAGGCTAAGAAAATACAGTCTGAGATCGATGCTGAGAACCGGCTCACGGAGAGAATCAATGAATGGTTAAAGTCCAATATCACTGAGGAATTCATTGCCACAAAGCATAGTGAGAATATCTCGGAAGAATTAAATTACATCAGAATTACCGATAAGATCAAGGAATTATTAATAGAGGAATTCGGTAATCAGAATCTTGCATATCTGGACCGGTTGATCGAAGAATATTACGATAAGACTTTTGACAGTATATAATCATATAATAAAAAGGGATGTTTCACAGCTACGGTATATTGATATCGAATATGTGAATAACATCCCCTTTTATTACATGTATCTTTTATATATCTTTTTTATTACATATATTATAATGTACTCATAACAGTGGACATATTATTTAGTGGAGGCCTGCCTTTCAGACACCCTTACTAAATGGATCCTTAGTTATGGACACTCTTTAATAACTAAAGCATTCAAAACTTAAATGTCCCATATGCCGAGAAGCTTTTACTCATCTATCGTCTTACATTGAAAAACACCTGCATCAGCCTGATTATGCTCTCTTGGTCTCTTGCTCCCATAGTTTCAACGGCAGAGTGCATGGCAAGCAGCGGAACACCGATATCCATGGTTCTTGCCGGCAGCATGGTGGATAATGTGGGTCCCATGGTGCTTCCTGCCGTTGCATCGGAACGGTTAGCAAACCTTTGGAAGGGAATCTCATTATCCTCGCAGAGCTGCTGTAATATACCCGCCGCTCCCGTATCATAAGCATATCGCCCGGCAGTATCGATCTTAAATACCACTCCCTTATTTAACTCACCGATATTCGTCGGATCGTATTTGGAACCATGGTTCGGATGGTATCCCTGAGCTACGTCTGCTGACAGTATAAAGCTCCTGGATATGACCTCATACAGTTTCGTCCGTGTCTTACCCAGTGCTTCAAATACCTTCTCCAGAAGCATATTGGTAAACTCGCTGGCACAGCCCTGTTTTGTCTTATTACCCACTTCTTCATTGTCAAACAGACAGATCATATGAATATCCTGGTCGCACACCTTGCCGATGATCCCCTGCAAGAGGGCATATGCCGAGGATAGATCATCTATTCTCGGGGAGCAGATGAAATCATACTCCGCTCCTACCAGCTGCGCTTTATCCAGATTATAGATAAACAGGTCGAAATCCAGAATATCTTCTTCCTTAACCTGCAGCTCCGCAGCCAACAGATGCTTCAGGTAATTCGCCGCATTTTCTTCCGACATTCCCAGTAGGGGAAGCACATCCATCTGACGGTTAATCTCCACTCCTTTGTTCACTTCGCGGTTAAGATGGATCGCAAGGTTGGGAATAACCATAAGCGGCCTCTTAAAATCCACTAATACGGTCTTCGGTTGGAATGCCTTGTCGCTTCTTAAGGCTACCTTCCCGGAGATGGATAAAGCCCTGTCAAACCAGCTGCTCAGTATCATCCCTCCGTAAACCTCGGTATTCAGTTTAATATAGCTCTTCTCTTTAATCTCCGGATTCGGCTTTAAGCGAAAGGACGGGAAATCCGTATGCGCCGCTGCCATGCGTAAAATCATGTCATTCTCAACCTTCCGGCCAACCTTAAAGGCATACATCGCCGTGTCAAACAGCCTCACATAATAAGAACCGCCCTTTTTTAATGTCCACTCCTGCTCGAAGGCCAATTCTTCAAAGCCTTCCTTCTCAAGTATGGCAATACTATTCTTAATCACCTGAAAGGGTGATGTGGAGTTATCCAGATATTCTAAGAAACCTTTTAGCTGCATCATTATACTTATTCTCCTTTCGATTTTTCCTCAGTAAGTTATTTATATACTGTCATATACGCAGGCTCATAGGATAACGGCACTCTGCATTAACGATGAGCGCAGATATACACTCACTACGTTCGGCACCGATATAATACCTGCCGATATTGTATCATAGATTAAAGTGAATTGCTATAATAAGGAAGATGGATTATATGATCCACAGATTATCTGATGTATTATCGTTTTTTAATTGTCGACTTTTAATTGTCTCCCGGTTGACAATACGCCATATTATGATACAATAAAAGCGTAGTAAGCATGATCAAGCTTGCTTGAAGCATGCGATCAGAACTGGAGAACATGAACAAGTCTTATGTTCACGATCTCCTGTAATTCATAAAGCATACGTATTGCTGATAACATAATATATTGTTAACAACATATTATATTGCATAACACACAAGGTAAAATGCATGGTATATCTACTTATGCATAGCTCGTTATGTATTACGAGTTATGTAGTACAAGTTATGCAGTACAAGTTATACAGTACAAGTTATACAGTACAAGTTATGCAGTACAGGTTATACACAGGAGGGTACAATGGAGTTAAAGCATCAGGTATTGAAAATACTGGAAGAAAACCGTGGAAATTCGGTAAGCGGTGCGAAGCTGGCAGATCAATTATATGTAACACGCAGCTCCATCTGGAAGGTCATAAAATCCCTGCAAAAGGATGGATATCATATCAAGGCGGTCACGAATAAAGGCTACCTCCTTCTTCCCGGCAATGATATTGTGTCCGCTGAAAGTATCCGTCCCTTTTTAAAAGGAGATGCCACCGGATTTTTGCTTGATGTGAGACATACCGTAACCTCTACGAATATTTTGGCAAAGGAAATGGCTGCGAAGGGAGCACCGGAGGGCACTGTTATAATTGCCAGAGAACAGACAGAGGGCCGCGGCCGTATGGGAAGAAGCTTCTATTCTCCCCTTTCCTCCGGAATTTATTTTACAATTATACTGCGCCCCAAGCTGAATCTTGAGGATTCCCTGCTCATCACGACAGGAGCTGCAGTAGCTGTAGCCAAAGCAATCGAAGTCATCTCCAATACAAAAGCCGGAATAAAATGGGTGAATGACGTCTATGTAAATGATAAAAAGGTCTGCGGTATTCTTACCGAAGCCTCCCTGAATTTTGAAAGCGGCGGTTTGGAATATGCGGTGGTCGGAATCGGCATCAATATAGACACCTCGGATTTCCCGGAAGATATAAAGGGAGTTGCCGGTTCCATATTGGGGGACAAGCCCGGTGATGCTCCGATTACTTCCATGCTTGTGGCAGAAGTCTTGAATAATATAGCCCAAAGTATGGATTCCCTTACCGACAGGAAATATCTTGAAGAATACCGCAAGCGTTCCTTCTTACTGGGGAAAGATATTATGGTTATAAAAAGTAAAGATACCTTCACTGCCAAAGCTATTGAGATCGATGATAAGGCCCGTCTGGTCGTAGAGTATGAAGATGGTACCAAAGAAGCCCTTGTATCAGGAGAAGTCAGTACAAAAATTAAAGATAATATAATTACACAATAATTAGTTATAAGCTATGCTGTAATAAAGAAACATATTATGAGGATATCTAATAAAGCAAATTATAAGCATATAATTAAGAATATATAATGGTATGTAAATAAAGCAATTATAGGGTATA
>JAFADH010000354.1 GCA_023424995.1 Bacillota bacterium
TGCATCAGCCACCGGCTTCTCCTGCCCGGAATAGCTTTTTGCCTTTATCAGTTTACGGCATAATGCGATGACGGCTTCTTCTCTTTCCTTGCTCAGCATGTTAACCTCCTGTACTAATCCATCGGAATATACCGCACGTTCCGGTTTATAAAGTTCCATCCGCATTTACAGCCGCGGATATGCTCCGTCCCATATGATTCTCCGATAGTTCTCTTTATCCGTATCTCCTTCCGTATTGATGAACAGAAGCACCGAGGCCTCATCGATCCGTAAGGTCTCCTTATATTCCTTCAGCTTCGGATTGGTTATGATTTCATATGCCAGGCCAAATCCGGCTGCTCCGCTCTCTCCCGCTATGATGCGCTCGTCCCCGGGCAGCGGTGAAGAGAGGATACGCATACCCTCTGCCGCCACATAATCCGGACAGGAGATATAATGGTCCGCGTAATTGCGAAGGATCTCTATTCCCACGGTTACCGGCTCTCCGCAGGCAAGTCCTGCCATAATCGTCTTCATCTCTCCGGTAACAGGATGGATCCTTCCGTCCCCTGCCTTCATGGTCTTGAAGATGCAGGCTGCTTCCTCCGGCTCCACGATGATTACGGCAGGGCGGTCCTCCCCATACACATCGGCGAAGAAGCCGGATACTGCCGCTGCGAAGGACCCGACTCCGGCCTGCAGGAAGATATGGGTGGGCTTCCTGCCCCTGAGCTGGTCATATGCCTCCAGGGCCAATGAGGTGTAACCCTGCATAATATTCGTGGGGATTTCTTCATATCCGGGCCAGGAGGTATCCTGCACCAGAACCCATCCGTTCTCATCGGCATGGCGGTTTGCCAGGCGGACCGCATCATCATAGTTGTAATCCGTAATCTCAGCCCTGGCCCCCTCTGCCCGGATATTGTCCAGGCGTTCTGCGGCGCTGCCCTTAGGCATATAGATCACCGAAGCCTGCTTTAACTGTCCGGCAGTCCAGGCAACTCCCCTGCCATGATTGCCGTCGGTGGCGGAGATGAAGGTTACGGGACCTAATTCCTTTCGTACCTCCTCCGATACGATGGTCTCATAGGTAAGCTCCTCCAGCTTCCTGCCAAGCTTCTTCGCAATGTAGCTTCCGATGGCATAGCTGCCCCCTAATACCTTGAAGGCGTTCAATCCGAACCGGTAAGCTTCATCCTTCACATAGATCTCTTCCACCCCTGTCAGCTCCGCCAGGTTCTTAAGCCTTCGAAGAGGGGTCTCCCCATATACGGGAAAGCTTCCGTGAAAGCGCCTTGCACCCTCGGCAACCTCCTTGCCCAGGAAGTCCACAGGGGGCTTTACTCCTTTTTTATTTTTGTTCGATACAATCTCAAAGCTCATGGTTACCTCCGTTCCATACTTTGTTTCCATACTTTGTTTCCATATTCTGTTTCCCTACTCTGTTTCCCTATTGATTCTGATAATATTCTGTATCCATCCCCGGATTATCCGGCTGCGCTTAATATGGGGCTTGCGTAATTATTGCCGGAGCATTCCTTCACTGTTTCATATTACGGTTCAGAGCTTTCCACGTTCCCTGGCAGTAAAGATAAGTTCCTTTACATATCCGGGTACAGGCTCCTCCGCCCCGTTCCTGCGGTAGCGGAGGACATCCCCCGTATAAAGCACCCCGTCATTACCACTCTCCATATAGGCTTCCTCTGTTTCGAATAAGGTCAATTTCTCCCTGTAGGGGTTATGTCCCATGATGCAGGAGAACACGCAGCAGCCGCATTCGTTGCAGAGTCTGTCCCGATGGATCACATATCTGCCCGCCCCGGTTTCCAGCCTTATATTGGCACGGTTTGGACATACATCGGTGCAGTTGCTGCATCTTGCACAGAGATTGTCATAAGGCTGCTTCAACTCATAATGCCTGGGAGGTGCATAATTATAATGCTTATCCCGGATTGCCTCCTGGGACAGCTGCCGGAGCTTTTCTATATTGACTGCACTCCCGGCGGTATGTTCCTTCTTATTTCCCTTATTCTCCTCATTTCCCTTATTCCCCTCATTTCCCTTATTCCCTTTATTTTCCTTGTCATCCTCATCGTACGCTTTGATCCTGTTCCCCTTATCACCCGCAGGCTGATTGTAACGCAGCCCGATGCATCGTTTGACCAGTCGTGACAGATTCTTATATCCCCCGGGCTTAAGCAGCATGGAGGATACCGTTACACTGTGCAGCCCGGCAGCAAACAGATCAAGGATATTGGTATCGTCAGCCCCTCCGGAATAGGATATGGGAATATCTTCACCCAGGCGTTCTGCCAGCAGGCTGGCTGCACGCAGTGCTATGGGATACAAGGCCGGTCCGGATAAGTACATCTCTTCCGCATTCAGCTTCTCTGTATTCAATTTCTCTGCATTCAATTTCTCTCCATTCGGCTTCTGCTTTCCGGCTCTTACCGGAAATGTATTCGTCATCTTGACCCCGAAGATCTTCTTCCTGCGGTCCGCAGCCTCCTTACAGCTCCGGATAATCCGTACCGCCGTATCCAGGTCGATATCTTTATCAAAAATCTCCTCCGGGTAATCGATGCCGTGATACCCCTTTTTGTCAAAGAGTTTTCGTATTTCCTCCCTGCCGGCCAGTGTCGGATTCAATTTTATAAATGTATTCAATCCCTTTTCCTCAATAAGATATACTGCGATTTTTGCGATCTGTGAGCTCTCACAGCCATGCATGGTAGAAAGGGCTGCCGTATCGGATATCACATCCGCTTCCTCAATCCTGCGGATATCCTCCAAGGTCAGATTTTGAAATTCATGGACATGCTCTTTCAGATAAGCGATATCCTCCTGCCATTCCCCGGTTCCCGAAGCCCGCAGCATATTATTCAGAAAGGCATCTATCTTCGGTGACCGGATGCCCTCATAATCATATCCCACACTTATGATAAAATGAAGATTCCCGGCTTCTCTTAAGTTGAATTCCCTGCTCAATACCTTAATAAGAAGATATGCTTTGATATATTCATTGCCTGCCTGCTCTGCCGTAAGCTCCGTGGACCATTCCGTATTGTATACCTCATGCCCCACGTAGATACAGGGTTTCTTAATATTCAGCTCTTCCCCTTCCAGAATCTGTACTGTCTTTAACTCGTAGCAGGTAGCTCCTGCCGCATAGGCTGCAACGATATTCCCTGCCAGCTGGGTATGCGGACCTGCGGCAGGACCAATAAGAAGCTTTATGGCCTCCCGTATCACGGGAACTCCGCAGAAGGTTCCATAATTCCTGTATTCCTGGGTCAGTCTCGTTAACATCTCAGGGAATGAAACTGGTGTCATTCTGTCGCTCATGAATCTCTCTTTTCTTTTATAATATTATTAATAGTACTGCTCATAGGGAAGCTCCGGTTCTCCGTTAACGGTCACAAGCCGGGAATACCCAATAAAATATGACGATGCTATGAATGGTTCGATGATTTTATAGACACGCTCTAGTACTCTGTAACTCCTTAATCTTTGCTTTGTGCGCAGGATGATTGTTCAAATGCAAGGCGAAGGAGGGCGCTGTAGCGGTGGCTACAGCAACTGACGACAACGCTTAAGTTGGACAATCAGACAAGTACAAAGCAAAGATTAAGGAGTTACAGAGTATTAGCGGCCTGTCAGCCGGTCCCATAGTCTTCGGGCCGATATTCTGCTTTCTTTCCTAATCTCCGCTTCCTCCACCGTTAACAGCTTGCGGTTCCTCATTACCAGCCTGCCGTGTATCATGGCAGTATCCGTCATTGCCCCATTAATCCCAAACATGATATGTCCGTCAATATTCTCCTGATTCATAGGTGTATACGGTTCATAATCCAGAATAATGATATCTGCCGGGGCTCCTGCTTCAAGGACACCGATTGTCCTGCCGAATATCCGGGAAGCGATCGCCGCATTATTTTCATAGAGCATCCGGTTCGCTTCCGAGAAGCCAAGATCCGGCATTCCCCTCCGGTGCTTCTGCAGTATGTTTGCCACCTTCAGGGATTCCAGCATATCGCTGGTATAACCGTCCGTACCCAGACCGACGGTTATGCCCTTTTTCAGCATACGGATGGTATCCGGACACCCCACGCCGTTCCCCATATTGGATTCCGGATTATGGACCACCATGGTCCCTGTCGCTTCCAGAATACCCATATCCTCTTCACTGATATGGATGCAATGGGCTGCGATGGTGTCGGGACCCAGAATCTCCTGGCCCGCCAGGCGCTTCACCACCGATTTGCCGTAGGTGGCCTGACAGTGGCTCTCATCATAAGCCCCTTCCGCTGCATGGATATGATAGCCTGCCTTATTTTGATTTTCCTTTTTACAGAGTGCCAAGGTCTCGTCGCTTACAGTAAAGGAGGCATGAAGGCCAACCATGCCTCTAAGCAGCGGACTGTCCTTTTCTTTCACCAGGGCAAGGAATTCCATGGTCTCCTTCAGCGCTTCATTCCTCCTGCCCTTACCGTCCCGGTCCGAGATCTCATAAGCCAGACAGGTCCTGACGGATAATATCCCGGCAGCCCTGGCTATCTCGGACAGGCTTCCGGCAACCGCACCATAGCCGGCATGATGATCGATCACGGAGGTTACTCCGTTTTTAATGCAGTCCATATAGGTTGTCAGGGCACTGTAGAATACATTCTCCAGGGTCAGACGGCGGTCGATATTCCACCAGGTCCCCTGAAGTATCTCCAGGAAATTCTGCGGGGGATTGCCCGGAATGGACAAACCTCTGGCCATTGCACTGTAGATATGATGATGCGCATTGATGAGGCCGGGCATAATCAGCCCCCCTCCCGCATCAATATACTCCGCCTCCGGATACCGCTCCCTTAGCTTACTGTATGGGCCCGCCTCTTTAATCAGGCTTCCCTCCACCGCTACGGCACCGTCTTCATAATATGAGTTCCTGCTGTCTCTGGTTATCAGCCTGCCGTTCCCGATTAAAATCATCTTGTAATTCTCCTAATTATAATGTACATAACTATAATTCATGTAAACAAATATAATGTTCACAAATACAATATTCACAAATACAATGTTCACAAATACAATGTTCACAAATATAATGTTCACAAATATAATGTGCTTAAATGTAACATGACCAAAGCTTAATAGAATTCAATATCTTCCATATGTTATACAATCTTTTCAAGGTATCCGGCCATTGTTTTGCCTGTATTTTCTTGAAAGTAAATACGGATTGCCGCAATAATTTAAACGGACAAAAAATCCTTTAATAAATTCATACACACCTTCTTACGGTATGCGGCTGTGGAACGCTGGTCATCAATGGGACGGATATACTCCCCATAGCTGTCTGCGATCTCCTGCTTCAGCTCCCCGAGCTCCCGGAGGGT
>JAFADH010000360.1 GCA_023424995.1 Bacillota bacterium
ATATCTGCATGTATCAATGTATTTCCGCACACAATATTCTTGTGTATATCTTTTAAAATTTGATCACCAAATATTCCGGTCTCATTTAATGTAAAAATATCATTGTCATCAATAATCTTTAATGCTAATGACATTTTAGTTACTTCCACCGCAACTTCATCATAATCAATTCCAAATAAACATTCTCTCATAATGGCTTGTTTAGCTTTTACAGTTAAATAATTCGAATCATTAATGCAGACAAGCAGATCGTTATATTCATCACTGTTATCTTGCTGCAATAACATCAGTAACTTCTGAGATAATTTTTCATACGCTGATACTAGAAAAACACCAGATCCACAGCACGGATCTAATACTTTTATATTTAATAATTCTTTTACATTCGTTATTTTTTCTAAGTCAATTGTATTATTACAAATAGCATCAACAATAAATTCAGGAGTTGTGATCGCACCATTGGTTTTAATATAGTCTTCCTTTAATTGAATGGATACTTTATCATTTTCTATTGTAAGAGCATATGACAGGAATTCTTCATATACTTTAGCTATAATCTTCACTGGTATAACATCAAATTTATAAGGAAATGGATAATATAATTTTACAATAAAATCATCAAAAACAGCATTCTCTATCTGAATATTTTGGAATATTTCATCTCTGGCAAACATTGCTCCATCATAATGATCATAAAATTGCATATAGCAACTATTTTTAAAAGAATCCCAAAAACCTTTTGATTTATATTTTTTCAATAAACCAACCTTTTCTATACCCCTTGATTCACATACTCTGATAAATATTATTCTATCAAGAATTACTTGAATATAATAATTTAACATCGCTTCATTTTGAATTATAGCTTTATTTTTTATATAGACTTCACTCGCCAACACTATCCTAAACTCTGATAATATATTATTAAAGTATGCGTCAACCGTACATTTTCCTTCAATATTCTTTATCTTATAAAGTTGATCGAGACGGTTTCCATATACATGGTATCTATATAAATGGTTATCTAAAACTTTAAAATTCACCAGATAATTATCTATATCCAATTGTATTGTTCCAATATTAGCTTCTTGATTCTTTTCTGGTGTGATTTGACAATCAAAAATAACAAACTGCTCAAAATTAGTTAAAAATGCGCATGGAACATTAGCCGACCACCCATAAGATCTGATTTGAAATGCAGCTTCTTTATCATTAAACAAATCAATTTTCAATCTCTTTGCATCCAAAAATGTTTTAACAATATTTCCATTAACCAGTGTATAATCTGGCTTTTTATGATCAGATTCTATTAATTCCAATTTCTCTTTTTGTTCTAAGCCAACTATTTTTTCTTGTAGTACTTGATGAGTGTTTTGTACGTTCCAATCAAAAATACCCAAAAGTTCATTTATCCAAGTACGAATTGTTTCTTCACTTATATCATTTCTATTAACCGTTTTAATAAATGATTTATATCTCTCTATCAGTTTCTCTAATGCATTAAATCTGTTATTCATATTATATAGTACCCCCATTTACTATTTTCTTCTTGCATCAGCAGGCTTCTTAGCATCTCTCGGTATCAACCACGTTTTCCCTTTTTTTACTGCACCATCTATTCTATTTTCTAAACATAATATAGCTATTCTTCTTGCAGAAATCCCCCATACCTTGGATATTTCAACAGTTGTTAAATATTCCATAAAAATCCTCCTTGCTAATTAATTATATTCGTTTATCTGAACAATAGCAAGTATAACAAAACTGAATCATATTAAACATCTTATAATTTATTTATATATTATAATAATGCACTGTCAGGGAGCGTCCGTGCGTATCAATTTACAAAATTTTTTGTACATAATTTTCTTATACAATAGTCATTTTTCATAATCATATATTATACCCTTAAATATTCAACTAACGAAATTTCATAATTGAAGTGATCTTATCCCCAAGCTCATAACAAAATGCTTCTGCGGTAGTCTTCTTGGCATTCCTCTACATCGGGCCATATAATTTTTGATGAAGGCAACATACATGGGTTTAAAAAAGGATGGGATGGCTTCCTTTGATAAGAGGCCTCAAATATAATAGAAGAAGCACTTCATAGAGAAGTGCTTCGAACTGGGGTACTAGGATTCGAACCTAGAGATGCTGGAGTCAGAGTCCAGTGCCTTACCGTTTGGCGATACCCCAAAGGTTTCAATTGTCTGTGCCTGTTTGTCAGCCACGAATGATATTATAACTCATGGGTTTTCTTTTTTCAAGCACTAATTTTATAATTTATCAATCTTTTTAAACCCTTATTTTCCCATCCCCTTGTATGTCCATCCCATTTTGCAAGGTATTAAAAATGCTCTTCCATATTATTATAAACATTTACCAAATAATAATTCGTTCTTTCGTTACTATATTAATAATTTATGGATTATGATGACACAGTGGGAGTTCACCTACTCCTCCGCTATAAAGCTGTTCTCCATAGTAATAATACACTGATGTCTTGAATCCACCTTTCGAATCTCCTCCACGATCTTCGCCAGGAGCTTCTGCTCCGCATCCTTGGAATAAGAATATGGAATCACCAGGTCGAAGATCAGATTGATCTGGTGCTCTCCGTTCACCAGCCGGAAATCATGGATGCTTGCCTTTTCTTCCAGTCCTCTGATTATGCCTGACACCATCTCCTTCTTCTCATCTACCATGGCATTATCCACTTCGATAGGGTCCATATGAATTACTAAGAAGATATCCATTTTATCCCGCACATCCCGTTCTATCCGGTCTATGGTCTCATGAGCCGCTGTCATGTTGACATTGTTGGGAACCTCTACATGTATCGTAGCCATATGATGGGTAGGACCGTAATTATGAATGATCAGGTCATGGGTTCCGAGAATCCCGTCATAGCTCTGTACCATCTTCGTGATTTTCTCATATACCTCCCGCTCCACCGCCTGCCCAAGCAGCGGCTCCAGAGTCGTCCTGGCGATGCCAAAGCCTGCCAGCATAACAAAGATTGATACCACGATTCCCATATATCCGTCGATGTTGAAGCCGGTGAAGCCGGTAACCGCTGCGGACAGGATCGTAGCTGAGGTTACGATTACATCATTTCTGGAATCTGCGGAGGTTGCGATCATCACCGTGGATTTAATCCGTTTTCCCAGCTTCCTGTTAAAAATCATGAGCCAGAGCTTAAGTAATACCGAGATGCACAGGATTACTAATAATACAGGCATGACCGTAAGCTCTGAGGGATTCAGAATCTTCTTAACAGAGCTCTGGAACAGGCTGAAGCCTACTTGAAGGATCAGAAATGCCACCGCAAGAGCGGAGATATATTCAACTCTTCCATGTCCGAAGGGATGCTCCTTGTCCGCAGGCCGCTCCGCCAGCTTGACACCGATGAAGCTGATGACGGAGGAGGCGGCATCGGACAGGTTATTCGCTGCATCCGCCGTGATGGAAATACTGTTGATTAACAGGCCTATGGTAAATTTCGTTGCTGCCAATATCACATTGCAGGTGATCCCTACCAGACTTGACAGCATTCCGTATCTCGTACGTACCTTGGCATTTTCCACGTTATTATAATCCTTAACGAATAATCTCACTAATAATTCGGTCAAAGTTTTAACTCCTTCCGGTACCGGATGCATAGGATGGCAATTATACACAACACTAACTCTATTAGCATTGTTCTGATTATATGCACTTATTCATAGAATTTCCAGTAATATTAGTAATCTCTGGAAACAGTCGTATATTTATTTTATCATATGAGGAAAATAAATCAACTTATATATGATTTTCAAGAATTTATTCTTGTTCATTTTTGTCGTATCCTGCATAATAATTATATAGAATACGATCATCTATAATATAACCTTGGCTTGGAGGCGCCCGATGAAGAAGGCTTATCATCATGTAATAAATCATTTACTATTCAGTAACCGGCATCTTCTTTTGATTGATTTTTTCCAGAACACCCTGTTTGTTGTGATCTTCATTCCTTTTTTGAATCTTTTGATAAAGAATGCTCTTCGTGCAGAATCCTACAGCTATATAACGGCGGAGAATCTATTGGATTTCATATTCTCACCGTATGCCCTGCTGATTATTCTGTTCATACTCCTGTCCCTGCCCGTATTGCTGTACTCAAGGCTGTTGACGTTAATATATTATTGCAATGAATCCAGCCTCGGCAACCGGATTTACGTTCTGAGGATCATCTTCTACGGCCTGTATAAATGCCTGCAGAGCATCCGGCTTAACCGCCTGGGCAGCATCGTGTTCACCCTGCCCTTCTATCTGCTGGGCAGCCTCCCCCTCCTGATCGGGCTGACCTTTCATGCCGACATCGGAAGACAGATGGGCACCTCCCATGAGCTTGTCATTAAAGCTTCCGTCATTATGAGCCTCCTGCTGCTGAGTGCATTATTCATGGACGGAATCTTTGCCATACATATCAGCACCTTTGGCAATATGAAATTTTCCGAAGGATATTCCCTGTCGAAGAAATTATTGCAGGGACGATACCGGAGGACCTGCCTTCGCTATTTTATTACAAATGCACTGTTGACTGCCGGATATTTTCTTGTGTATTATCTGATTCTTTTCCTGCTGGCCTTAGTCGTGTGTATATTCTCCTCAAAGTCCATGGCTGTTGCCATGTTCCTGGCCGCTTATCCGAGAATCAGCTTTTATACCGCCGCAATTTACGGAATATTCTCCTTTATTATCAATGTTAACCTGATCTCTTCCCTGTATTATGCCTACCAGGACGAAAGCCTCCGCGAAGTATTGCCGGGAAGGATGATATTCCCCAGGAAGGTGCGCGAATTCGACCGGAAGCACAGATATCTTATCAATGCAGTCTTCTTAACCATTCTGACTGCCTCCCTGATTAACTTTTATATCATCCTTCGCAACGATTCTCTGTATCTGAGCGAAGCCTTCTCCGGTATTCAGATCACCTCCCATCGCGGCTATTCGGTAAATGCACCCGAGAATACGCTCCTTGCTCTGGAGAATGCTATTATGGCGAATTCCGATTATGCGGAGATCGACGTCCACCAAACCAAAGACGGTGTCCTGGTTCTGCTCCATGACCACAGCCTTCTGCGTACTACCGGCATGAACCGGTACATATGGGACGTAACCTATGACGAGATTCGCGACCTGGATGCCGGCTCCTGGTTCGGGCCCGGATTTAATGAGGTAAGGATCCCAACTCTGGAAGAAGTATTTATCCACTGCAAAGGCAGAATTAAGCTGAACATTGATTTAAAGGTTATGGGCAGGACTCCGGATCTGGAAGATAAGCTGGTAGCTCTGATCGAACAATATGAATACGAGAATCAATGCGTGGTGTCCTCTTCTAATTATCCTGCACTGGTGCGAATCAAGGAATTGAAGGAAGACATTATAACCGGTTATATATTTTCCGGTGCCTATGGGGATTTTTACAAGAATACGGATGTAGATTTCTTCAGTATCCGTTCCAGCTTCATTAATATGAATGTTGTTACCAGTGCTCATGAATCAGGCAAAGCGGTTCACGCCTGGACTGTTAATTCTGCCAGAGAGCTGGAGCGGATGAAGACCTTGAATGTTGATAATGTCATAACCGATAACCCGTCCTATGCAAGAGAGGTTCTGTACCGGGATGACACGAATGATTCTTTCCTTCGGCTGATCAACCGGATGTTCCGTTACCGGTCCTTATACAGCTGGATCTACAGATAACTTACAGAGCTAACCGGTATATCTGTTCTGCATCCCTGCCGGTTAACTCCATAAAGCTGCCGATGGTATCTCCTGAGTTAATTATAAGTTTCTCCACCAGCTTCGGAATATCTTCCTCCCTGGCACCAAGCTCCTTAAAGCTGACCGGCATGCCGATGGAGGTTAAAAAATGCTTCAGTCTCTCGATTCCTTCCCTGGCTGTCTCCTCCGGGTTGGCGAAGTTCATATTCACACCCCAGACTCTGACTGCGATCTGTGCAAAGCGGCTGATATCCTGCTTCATAACATAGGTCATCCACGCCGGGAAGATGACTGCCAGTCCGGCACCATGCGCCACATCGTACAAGGCGGATAATTCATGTTCAATCATATGGCTGGACCAGTCCTGATCCCGTCCGACACCGACAAGATTATTATGCGCGACCATACCCGCCCACATAATATTCGCTCTGGCCTCGTAATTATCCGGATCCTTAATTACTCTGGGGACCTCCTTCACCATGGTCAGAAGAACGGCCTCACATAAACGGTCGGTGATCTCCACCTCCCCGGTATTTGTAAAATAGCGTTCAAATACATGAGCCATGATATCCGTAGCTCCTGCTGCCGTCTGATAAGCAGGCAGGGTCTGGGTAAGGGCAGGATTCAGGATGGAGAATACGGGCCGCAGCAGATCACTTCCGGCTCCCCGCTTTAACATACCCTTCTCCAGGGTAATAACAGTATCTCCCGACCCTTCGCTGCCGGCTGCAGCGATGGTAAGCACCGTACCAACCTTTAATGCCCCGGTTATTGTCTTCCCGTCAAAGAAATCCCAGAAGTCGCCCTCATACAATGCACCGGCGGCAATTGCCTTAGCGGAATCGATGACGCTTCCTCCTCCCACTGCCAGGATAAAGTCAATCCCTTCCTTCCTGCACAGGTCAATTCCCTCATATACAAGTCCGCTTCTTGGATTCGGCATAACACCGCCCAATTTTACATATGCGATCTTCTCCTTATCCAGGGAAGCCTCCACACGGTCCAGCAGTCCGGAGCGAATCACCGACCCTCCCCCATAATGAAGCAAAACCCTGCTCCCTCCAAAACGCCTTACATAATGCCCTGCTTCCTGTTCGGTATCCTTGCCGAATACAAAGCAGGTCGGACTATAGAATGTAAAATTATTCATACCGGAACCTCCATTCTAAAATACACCGTAATTTGATTAAATAAAATATTTATTAATCATTATAGGTAAGTATAGCACAATTTTCCATGTCTTATATCATATATTTTATGCATTTCATAATAATACTCCTTAAATCCCCATAATACATGCCCTTCTCTTAAGAAACGATTAGAAGTGCGTTAAAATGTTTAACAAACCATTGACACCAGTTCCATATATTGTATAATCCACAATATGAGCTTTTTAAGATTGGAATAAAATATTCAGCAAATTATATCAGGGGGGGCTTTCCATGAAAATTCGTTTACACACGATCATTGCGGTACTGCTGTTAATAACGGCAGGTACATTATTAAGCGGCTGCAGTGTCCGCTTTTCTTCTTCCGGGTGGAATACAAATTTCCTAAAAAAAGAAGAAGCGAAGGAATATATTCTTAAGAAGACACAGGTTGAACCAATTAGCTCCATTGAGATCAGCACCCGCATCGCAGATGTGGAGCTGATTGAAGCAGATGATTATTATGTTGAGATTGATTATCTGTACTGGCTGGCGGAACCGGAATATTCACTGAAGAACGGTAAGCTGTCCTTCAACGATAACCGCATCATGCCCAATTCCTACAGCATTAATTTTTCAATTAATAATGTTATACGGATTTATCTGCCTGAAGCAGCTGCTCTTGAGAAACTGAATATTAAATCCGCCTCGGGTGACGTATCCGCTGCTTCCTTTGCTGCGGATGATATGAATATCGATGTGGCTTACGGGGATCTTACGGTGAAGAAAGCCTCCGCAGGAGATGCGGATATTACATTGGCTTCCGGCAACAGCAGGATATCTGAGTTCCAGGTCAGCAGATTAAGCTTCACCAATTCATATGGAGAAGCGTTCTTTGGCAGGATCAATTCGGATCCCTCCCTGCTTCCGGAAGGCCGGACCTGTGATAGTATTGATATCACTATGTCAAGCGGTGATATTGACATGGAAGAGCTCACGGTAAAGTCACTGGAGATCAAAAATTCCTACGGTGACATCACCTGTGAGAAGATCAATGCAGAGATATTTGACATGGAGCTGAGCAGCGGTAATCTGGAGGTGAGTGATTCCGATTTAGCAGACACGGATATCGACAGCAGCTACGGTAATGTCTCGCTCCGCCTGAAAGGGGAAGCGAAGGATTATTCCCTGGATATTGACACTTCTTATGGTAATATCACCGTGGATGGCAAGAAATACGACGGACCTGTTAATATCAATTCAAACGGATCCCGTTCCCTGAATGCGGATCTGAACAGCGGCGATATCAGGATATCCTTTGATTAAGACAGGAGCATACCAAAGTTACCCGAATATTATTTATTCAATAAGTTAATACCTATGACAGGAGGAAAAAATATGATAATTACAACCACACCTTCCATTGAAGGAAAGCAGATTACGGATTATCTTGGCGTTGTGTTCGGAGAAGTGATCTCCGGTGTTGATTTTGTGAAGGATTTTGCAGCCGGTCTGTCCAATTTCTTCGGAGGACGTTCCGGAACCTATGAAGAAGAGTTGATCCGTGCAAGAGAACAGGCCATGCAGGAGATGCAGCAGCGTGCATATCAGATGGGCGCGGACGCTGTTGTAGGCGTGGACATCGATTATGAGGTCCTCGGCACCAACAACGGTATGCTGATGGTGACCGCTTCCGGTACGGCGGTCAGATACAGGTAAAGCAGGATAGCAGACTTACTGAAAAATAGTGTACAAAAAACGCCTTGATTGTAAAAATTATCAAGGCGTTTTATGCCATATATTATTTCACTATACAAACTGCTATTGCGGATTTTTCCTCACCCGAATTATAATCATATCACTGTAGCAATCACAATTACCGCCATACAGATTACCGTATATAAAATCGTACCCGTATTCAGGAAATAGGAGGAGGTCTTCATCACCGGCTCCGTCCGTACGATCCGGATCTTCTTGATATTGAGGATGAAGAACACAACGCCGATGGTGATGGCGATGATTTCCCAGGTAAATATCATAATAAGAACAATGGGATTCATCTTAACCGCAAAGGGGGCTATGGCTGAGGAAAGCAGATTGATCATCATATGTAACAGGATGGCATAAATCACCGTATTAGTACGTATGGTTACATATGCGAAGATAAAGCCTAACACCGTAGCATAAAAAAACTGGGACAGGTTCAGATGAAACAGTCCGAACGCGATGCCGGTCATAAGGATCGCCGGCAGCTCTCCGAATCTTCGCAGCTTGTCCAGCAGTATCTTGCGAAAAATTAATTCTTCAATTACCGGCGCAATAACCGCCGCATAGATAATGGTGATGTAAAAATTCCCGTTCAGGATAGCATCAGCCGCCGGGTTAACAAGTTCTTCCCCTTTGATCAATGAAATCAGGATGGTAAGTACCGTACTGAAAATATTAGTGATATACATGGCAGCCGTACAGATGAAAAAGATCGTGATTAAACCGGCAGGGGAAAGCTTAACTGCCTCCCCCCTGGGGGAATTGGGCAGCCGCCGCATTAACAGGGCATAGACAGGAAAACCGATCAATACGATGGATACCGCTGTTACCAGCCATACATACCAATCCGCCTTTGCATATTCCGGCCTGTAGCTCCGGACCAGTGCCTCTATGATTGTCTGTACCCCAAGCACAACCGCCGCAAAGATGGACAGGGCAATACCCGCCTTACTGAGCAGCTTTCTGGGAGATAAGGTCTCCTGAACACTATGGTCCATATTCAATATGGTCTGTTGTATGCCGTCCGTCTGTACAATTGCATTCTGGCTGTATATCCGCGGATCATTCCGGGGGATATCATCCGTCCCGTTTACATTTCCCGGGATTATACCATCCTGTTTTATATCTTCCTGTCCGGTATCATTCTGTCCTTTATATTCCTGCCCGGCATCATTCTGTCTTTTATCTTCCTGTCCGGCATCATTCTGTCCTTTATATTCCTGTCCGGTATCATTCTGCCTTTTATATTCCTGTCCGGCATCATTTTGTCTTTTATCTTCCTGTGGCGTTTGCTTATTATTCTGATTAAACTGTTCCATCCTCATCCCCCTTATATATTCCATAATTCAAAGTCCTGTGATAGTAAGCATTTATTATTTCAATCCATATTTCAGTAAGTCCAGCGCATCTTCCCATCTGCCGCCGTACTTTGATTTCATAACCACACAGACAACCTTCCGGCCATTGGATTCAGCCGCCGCTACCAGGCATCCGCCTGCCATGGTACTGGTTCCTGTCTTTAAACCGGTGGTTTTGGAGTAAGTCTTCAGGAGCTGATTCGTATTATACCAGGTGACATCCCTTCCGCTGACGAAGATATTCCTGGAGCTTTTCTTTCCGGTTATTTCAAGGATTATATCGTTCTCCGCAGCTTCCATTCCGATCAGTCCCATATCGTAAGCTGTTGTATATTGACCGATGGCATCGTAACCGTCCGGTGTCTTAAAGCAGGAGTTCTTAACTCCCAGATTCTTAGCTTCTTCATTCATCAGTCTCACGAATTCTGCGATAGCCGCTTCCTTAGAGGCCTTGGGATTATCCAGGGATTTTCTGCCTACATAGGCGGCTATTGCATAAGCAGCATCATTACCGGAGGGTAAAAGCATTCCTTCCAGCAGATTGCGGATGGTCAGAATCTCCCCTTCACGAATATTGGCTCTTGTGGAATCGGAGGCTATCATTGTTATTTCATCCCCGATGGATACCTGTTCCGACTCCGTACACATTTTCAGGGCGACCAGTGAGGTCAGCAGCTTCGCCGTACTTGCCGGGAACATGGCTTGTACCGGATTCTTATAATAAAGTACCTTCTTTGTCTCCGCATCAAACAGGATTGCTGCTTCCGCATTCAGGTCAATCTTAGGATTATCAATATCAAGTACCGCCTTGAGCTCCTTATCATAGAGCATCTCCGGGATATAATCCATGTAATCAATTGCCGTACTGTCAACAATCAGCTGCGGTGCCTGAACCGTATTCTCCATGGATATGATGGTACCACCACCGGAGGCTGCTGCCTGAGCGTCTGCCGATTGGGCATCCGATCCCTGTCCATCGCCCTCTTGAGGAATATCCGATGAATCTGCAGGTTGGGTATCCTCATTCCCGGTATCCGGATTCTCTGCTCCCTGAACCGGTACAACAGTAGGCGAAGGAAGCATGGAATCATCCGTAACCGGTGTTCCTGCATCGGAGGGGCTCACTGACCAGTAAGCTTCTCCCAGGCTTTCCTGACTGCCTGTAATATCACTGAGAGCCCCAGTCGGAGCTGCTGTAATGACTGCTTCGTCGTCCGTATTGTTTATAATATCTGAATTATCCGTACTTGATTGATCATCCGAGGCGTCTGTAAGGACTGCCTGTCCGTCAAGAAGGACTTGTGTATCCGTAAATGTCTGGTGATCCAAACTGATCAGGAAATTGGCTCCCGCAAAAAGTCCTGTAATGACAATACAGGCGAATAAGATTAACCCCAGTAAACTTTTCTTATTCATCGTAAAACTCCGTTCCTGCGATCCCGCGTTTTATTTATTATGAGGTGTCACATATACCGTAACACCTCATATATTTTCTTCTATTTTATCTTTGTTATACAAATATTGCAATGTTTTTTCGAATTCTGTGCGGTAATTATTGGTTCTCATAGATATAAGTCAGCTTTGGAATTCGACCCGCAGAATATCAAACACACTGTAAATATTAAGCATTCCATAACCCCAGTCCCGGTTCGGATACGTCAGTGTCGGACTTCTCTGGGCACCCCGTATGATAAATTTTTTTATTTCTACCGTATCCACTCCACGGTAATTATTCCTGACAATCGCCCACTCCAGAATCAAGGCAACCACTCCTGCCGTATGGGCTGCCGCCGCACTTGTTCCGCTCACTTCGGTAAAGCCCTGCTCCAGATCAGGGCTAAGGAGATTGACACCGGGCGCGGCTACCTCCGGCTTAATGGTGCCGATTCGCGAATAACCCCGGCTGGATCTCTGGTATAGATTGTTATTCTGTATATTATATGCCGTCACGGTAATCGGTACAAGAGAATTGCCCGGCGAGGTTATGGTAGTATAGGGATCTGACTGGATGAAATAAGTATTATCCGTGATAAAACCGTTCATAGGAAGCCAGGCATGAAAGGCTCCCTGCAGATCCCCCCTGCTGTACACCTGAAAACGCCATATTCCCGGAGTCGGAGCCTGAAACCGCAGTAATATCAGCTGATCCCCGGTAGAGGCTTCCACCATCTGATAATCCACAGTGATGGAAGTTCTCTCAAAAACAAAACCGATTTCACGGTTAACCTGAAGGCTTTCCGTAATCCTGGGTATATATTCCCCGGAAGGTGATAAGATATCAATGGAATAAGTATTAGGCGCCGCTCCCCAGAATTCTACGGAAAATCCATATTCATCCTCGGCCACACTAAGCTCCACAGTACTGTAGCCAATGTCCTCCTCTATCTCATCAAAAAAATGTCTCCGCATGGTGCCTTCATTCCCTGCTGCAATACAAACGGCGACACCTGAAAAATCCCCCACAATGGATAGCATATTGCTTAATGCGCCTCTTCCGTCATGGGACCCCTGGGAAGAACCCAGGCCGATGCAGATAGCAACCGGTTTTCCATGGCTTCTGGCATAATTAACAACATACTGGACCCCCCACATGATGTCATTCTCCTGATAACATGGCACATCCGGCGGAATCACAAAAAAATCCATAAGAATCGGCTTTGCCTGCTTCAGCTTCACCACCACCAGATCGGCCCTGGGAGCAACCCCGGTAAAGTTATTCTGCAGATCCTCATTCCCGGCTGCAATTCCCGCCATCATGGTTCCATGGCCTATCTCATCCCGGCTGGGAACCACAGAGAAAGGATCCTCACTTTGCAGCGCACGGTTAATATCGGCGGCAAGATACTCTGTTCCATAGAAATATGGTTCCGGAAAGTTATCGCTGTCGATGGTCTGATCCCAGATTGCCTCGATTCTTGTTGTTCCATCCGCTCTGGTAAATAAGGGATTGGTATAATCAATACCCGTATCAATCAGCCCGATTAAAACCCCTTCCCCATAGAGATCAAAAGACGGTAAGCGGCGAAGCCGCACCACGCCTGAGGATTCCAGACTCTGCAGATTGGTGATCCCATAGCAGGCAGGCAATACGGAATATCCATGCTGGCTGATGCTTTGCGGTGTCAGCTGGTCTATCGGCAGATAGACAACGGCATACTGGTCATTCAGAATATGTACCGTTTCATCCCCGAAGACATCAAAGACACGCATATTCTGGTTAAACTCTACCATAAGATCAGCAAAATCATTACTTGTAATCTTAAATCTTTCTTCCTCTGTCATATTCCGTTCCTCCCTTCAGGCTCATGTCCTCCGCAAAGCATCAAAAATATTATAAACATCCAGGATCCCATACCCCCAGTCTCTATTAGGATAATTCACCTCAATATCCCTGCGTGCCCCTCGGATCATAAAAATCTTCATATCCAGCGTATTCATCTGAGGCTGATTACCCCGCACTATCGCCCACTCCAGAAATAAGGCGGAAACTCCTGCGGTGTGGGCAGCCGCAGGGCTCGTTCCGGTGACCTCAATAAAGCCCTGATCCGGTCCGGGAGCCAGGATATTCACACCGGGTGCGGCAATCTCCGGCTTTATGATCTCTATTCTCGTGAAGCCTCTGCTGGAATTCAGATACAAACTGTCATTTTCATTATTGTATGCCGTAACAGTGACGGGTATTCTGGAGTTACCGAGGGATAGTATGGTGACATAGGGATCTGACCGTACAAAAAATGTATTATTTGATATAAATCCCTCCATGGGAAGCCAGATATTATAACCGGCATTCAGATCCGTTCTGCCATATACATTGAATTTCCAGATACCCGCTGCAGGCTGGATAAAACGCAACAATATCAGCTGGTCTCCGCTTTGGGATTCAATGATCTGATAATCTATCAGTATGGTGGTTTGTTCAAAGATGAAGGAGACTTCCCGGTTCTCATCCAGCCTGGGAACGATTCTCGGCACATATTCTCCGGTAGGTGTCTGGATATCAACGGAGAATACACCCGGGGAATCTCCCCATAATTCCATACTGAAACCCTCTTCTCCCTCACCTATGGAAAGCTCCACTGTGTCAAAGCCGGTTGTCGGATTAATTCTTCCGCTGTAATGCCTTCTTGAATTACCCTCATTACCCGCCGCTACCACCAGCCCAATTCCTGCATATCCTGCCAGTAAGGAGACATAGCTGCTCAGGGTGCCTCTGCCGTCATGAGCTCCCTGGGCGGTTCCTAAAGCAATACAGATGGAAATGGGACGGTTCAGATTCAAAGATACTGTTCTAAGGTAATCCAGGGCAAACATAATATCATTTTCCTGATAGCAGGGCACATCCGGCGGAACCAAAAAGAAATCCCTTAAATACCGCTTTGCAGGCTTTAATTTGACCACGACCAGCTCAGCATCCGGGGCCACCCCATAGAAACCGCTTTCCGGAATCTCATTTCCGGCAGCAATTCCGGCGAGCATGGTTCCGTGGCCGATCTCATCCCTGGTTGGAACCACCTCCAGAGGATCCTCACTCTGCAGTGCTTCGTTGATTTGTTCCCTGGTATACTCCGTTCCGTAATTTGCAGGAGACGGGAATCCGCTACTTTGTATTGTCTGGTCCCAGATGGACACAATCTTCGTGGTATTATCCGCATGTTTAAAGACAGGATTGGTATAATCGATTCCTGAATCCAACAGCCCTACCAGGACTCCCTGCCCCCGCAGATTAAAGCTTGGAATATTCCGGAGTCTGGGTATTCCCGACGCCTCCAGGCTGGCCTGGCTGATAAGTCCGAATAAAGAAGGCATTACGGAATATCCCCATTCCAGGATGGTGTTATTGGTAATCTGTGAGACAGGTACATGTACTACAGCATTAAAATAATTAATGATATTAACCGTAGCATCCTGAAAATTCTGAAAGACGCTCTCATCCCCGCTATAGGTGATCAGAAGATCCGCATACTCTTCACTGGTGATTCGGTACCTTTCTTCGGATGTCATGGTAATCCCTTCTTTATTATTCCTTACTCTATTATATAGATTTATTTCTGAATATATTATCATGAATGTAAGCGGATTGAACTCAAATGCTTTACATTTTGATTTTCTCTGCCGATTTTCCATGGATTAATCAGCTTACAGCGGAATATATTTTATTGTATAAAAATGAGGTGGTTATGCGTATGCAGACAGGAGAAGCACCGGGCGGACGCTATCTGAATCCGGCGGATATTAATCTTGAACCCGGATATCGTATTGAGGTTTTTACTTCCGGGTTAAATGCACCGATCAATATGCTATTCACAGATGAGGGCAGTCTGATTGTTGCTGAATCCGGCGTCTCGGGGAACCCCAGGATATTGCGGCTGACGGATAGCGGCTTTGAGGTGATGGCAGAGGGCTTTAATGCGAATATTACCGGCATGAATTATATGAATGGAATGCTATATGTATCTCATCGGGGCTTTATAACCAGAATTACAAGAGACGGAATAAAGCAGAATATTATATCCGGCCTTCCCAGCAGCGGCGATCATTATAATGCAAGAGTAGTATTCGGACCTGACCGGAGAAAAATATACTTTGGCCAGGGAACCGTCACCAATTCCGGAGTGGTTGGTCCGGATAATGACTGGCTGTGGGATTACCCGACGCTCTGTGACTACCCCGGCAGCTATATCATGCTGAATGGCCAGAACTTCGAGACCAGAAATCCCTTTAATGAAGTAACACAGACAGAGGAGGTCCTTACCGGCGCATTCTCACCCTACGGCACGCCCAATTCTCCCAACGAGATCCGAAAGGGCTATGTAAAAGCCTCCGGCAGCATACTGCGGTCAAATCTGGATGGTACCATGCTGGAGCTGTATGCCTGGGGATTTCGAAATCCCATGAATTTAAAATTCGATGAGGGCGGCCAGTTATATGTGGCAAATATCGGTTATGATAACCGGGGGAGCAGGCCCATAGCCAATGCTCCGGACGAATTCTATGCAGCTTCACAGGGAGTATGGTATGGCTGGCCGGATTATACTGCCGGCAACCCGGTAGATTTGCCGCGGTTTACTCCGGAAGGAGGCCCCGCACCTACTCTGTTATTAAAGAATGTTCCGAATATACCTCCGTCGCCCCAGGCTATCTTCCCTACGAGTTCCAATATTATGGGGTTTGATTTTGACTATTATGATTTCGGCCAAAATTATGGAGATGTATATATTGCGGAATACGGAAGCATCACACGGCAGCTGAGCCGTGCCAATATCCCCTTTGCCGGAGCCGGACACAGGGTCTCCCGAATCGACATGAAGACCCAGACGGTCAATACATTTGCTATTAATCATTCCGGTTTTCCGTCCTACATCTCCAATGAAGGAGGCTTCAGCAGACCGGTGGATGTTGCCTTCGGCCCTGATGAAGCCTTGTATGTACTCGATATGGGCAATGAGAGCAGGAGCAACGACAGTGAAATCATACCGGATACCGGAGTCATATGGCGGATATCCAGAACAGCATAGCTAAACAGTATGGTTAATAATATTACTGCCATATATCCGGACGTAAATAAAGCTTGCTCCCAGGTCAGCAATAACCTCAGAGCAAGCTCTTTATTTCAGTTTATATGATTTAAGCCAGCTTGGACTTGGCAACCTCTGCAAGTGCCGTAAAGCCATCCGCATCGTTGATCGCCAGATCAGAAAGAATCTTTCTGTTGATATCTACGTTAGCTAACTTTAATCCATGCATGAATTTGCTGTAGGATAATCCGTTCAGCCTTGCCGCAGCATTGATTCTTGCAATCCATAACTGTCTGAACTGTCTCTTTCTCTCTTTTCTGCCCGCGAAAGATGAAGTTAAAGCTCTCATAACCGATTGCTTAGCAATTCTATATTGTTTGGATCTGGCTCCTCTGTAACCCTTCGCCAGCTTTAATACCTTATTATGTCTTTTCTTAGCGTTCAATCCGCCTTTGATTCTTGCCATGGTTTATTCCTCCTTATCACCTGTCTATTAAAGATACGGTAATATCTTCTTCATGTTTTTAATATTGGTTGAGTCCGTCATTGTTCCTTTTCTGAGGTTTCTCTTTCTCTTAGCGGATTTCTTAGTTAAGATATGGCTCTTGTAAGCCTTCATTCTCTTTAATTTTCCGGTACCTGTTACTTTGAAACGCTTCGCTGCTGCTCTGCTGGTTTTTAATTTTGGCATGATATTTCCTCCTTAATAATTAATACAGCCGACTGCCACAGATAAACCTGCTGCCTGCCATATCGCTGTCATATTTAGTATCTTAACGCTTTTCTGATAAGAACATAATCATATTTCTTCCTTCGAGCTTGGCCGGTTTTTCAATGATAGCCACATCCTCCAGCATGGCAAAGAAAGTATCCAGGATCACCTTGGAGGTAGAGGTATGGGCCATCTCTCTTCCGCGGAAACGCAGTGCAACCTTCACCTTGTCGCCATGGGTGATAAACTTGCGTGCCTGGTTTGCCTTGGTATTTAAGTCGTTATCATCGATATTGGGTGATAAGCGGATCTCCTTCACCTCGGTAATCTTCTGCTTCTTCCTGGCTTCTTTCTCTTTTCTTGCCAGCTCGTATTTGTACTTGCCATAATCGATAATCTTACAAACCGGTGGTTTCGCTGTAGGAGCAATTTTGACTAAGTCAAGATTAGCTTCTCTGGCTAACTTCATTGCATCCTTGGCAGCCATAATCCCTAACTGCTCTCCGTTCTCACCAATCAGGCGAACTTCTCTGTCCCTGATCTGTTCATTGATCATTAAATCGCTAATGGTACTGCACCTCCATAGGTTATAAATCAATCAGTTACGCGGCATGGTATGCCCATAGGGTATGTTCCCTGCACAAATCATGGTCTGACTGCCTTAAGTACAGCCAATCCACAATAAAAAAAGGTGGATAATCAGATTATCCACCTATAAGCCCAATGACATATTATCTCTATGTAAGATAATATCGATTTCATTATTCTTAACCCGTTCACTGTAATCAATTACGCTATGGGTGAGAGATGGATTCTCTTCTTGAGCATGTGAATATTACCGTACAATACTCACAGCTAGAACATTGTACCATGCCATAACCAACGTGTCAAGCATAATCTTTGTCAGATTACAGAACAAACCTTAGATTACAATACAAACTGTAGGATTACAATACAGACCTTTATACAACACAATCTTAATTTAGTGCGGATTTATTTACAAACAGATCAATCGCCTTGGAGACAGCCGTTCCTGCTACAAAATTCACTCCTGCCTCTACCAGACCGTTGATTCCCACAAAAACAAGGACAAAGGCAAATACATTGGATGCTCCCGAGGACGTCACAAAGCCCTGGACAAAGTCCGTATTATAGAAGAACAGGATAAAAGCTGTCATGAATAGAACCGTATTTAATATCGGTCCCGACAGACTGCCCACCACATAAGAGATACTCTTTGTCCTGTCCGCC
>JAFADH010000049.1 GCA_023424995.1 Bacillota bacterium
AGATAGGATACCGTAAGCACGAATACAAGAAAATGAATGGCCAGAAGATTATTGCGGTATACGGTATCAATGGTGGAATCTTTATTCAATATAAAATCCAGATAAAAGTTATAGAAGCTTAAAAAGAGAACACACCAATTTATTATTTTCCCCCGCTGCAGACTTATCAGCATATATTTCTTTTCAAATTCGAGACTGTTTTTAAAATCCATATCGATAAATAAGTTTTTTAAAAACCGGTTTAAGATTTGAAAATATTTTCCATTCAAGTATATTCGCCTCTTTCATTATAGTATCAACATTAACACAATATAATAATTTGGAATATTATTCAACTAAAAACAATATAAAAGAGATGCATCCGGTTAAGAATGATCTCTTTTTATATTTCCCCTTGTTTTATTCATCCATGATAAATTTGCAGCTTACATCACCAGCAGGATATCATTCTCTTCCTTCATTATGGATTCCGGAAGGTAATTCCTCTCCTGCCTAATGCCATTCACATAAAATTCCTTATAGCCGCTTTCCGCACCGTCCGGATTCTGGATCCTGATGTGCAGCTTTTTACCGCGGAAGCTCTTCTCTATGGAAAGTTCCTTCCATTCTCCCGGTATACCGGGTGCGACGGTGAGTCCGTACAGATCGGGCCTCATGCCCAGAATCCCTTCAACACAGCCTACCATGACAGTGGATGCGGTTCCGGTCAGCCAATGGGTGTGGGATCTTCCGTAGAAGGGGCTCTCGTCCGCTTCCGTGAACTGGCCATGGACATACGGCTCTATGACCCGGATTTCCGCATGGTCATTCTGTGTGGAAGGGCTGGTCTCCGTAAAATATTCGAAGGCTCTGTTGCCATGGCCGCTCAACGCTTCCGCCAGGATAAGCCATCCCTGGGGCTGTGAGAAGATACCTCCGTTCTCCTTGGTGGAGGGATTGAACAGCAGTGCCAGGGCTCCGTCAAAAGCATGATCCACATAGGAAGGGGCCATTAATCGCGCACCATACTTTGTGTTCAGCTCCCGGTGGACGCTTTCCAGGGCCTTCTCCGCCTGTTCCCCGGTTGCCAGTCCGCTGATCACAGACCAGGGCTGGGGCTCCAGCCACATACTGGCCTCCGGGTCCTTCCCTGAGCCGATTACCTGTCCGTCCTCCTTAAAGCCCCGGATGAACCGGTCGTTCTCCCAGCAATTATCATTCAGGGTATCCTTTAAGGTCTTCCGCACTTTATCGATATACGCAATATATTCCGTATCCTTCTTATCAGCTGCGATCTCACGGATCACGGACATTGCATAATATAATTGCAATGCCACGAAAGTGGATTCGCCCTTCTTGCCAAGACGCAGGCAGTCATTCCAGTCTGCATGAAGCCCGGCAGGCATGTTATGGGTACTGAGCCGTTCCATGGAGAAGTTAATCGCCCTCTTCAGATGGTCGTATACGGTTCCCTCATCTTTATTGGCATATGGAATCACCAGATCGGTAAAATCCTTTTCGCCGGTCTCCGCCATGTATTTGTATACGGTGGGAAACAGCCAGAGAGCGTCATCCGCACGGTATGCCGGATGTCCGGTTGCCTGTACGTAGGAGGGGTCATCCGGCGTATCCTCATGCCCCGCATTATGGTCGAACTTGACCAGCGGGAGCCCTCCGCCGTTATCCACCTGCGCGGACAGCATGAATATGATCTTCTCTCTTGCCATCTCAGGATCAAGATGGATGATGCCCTGGATATCCTGGACCGTATCCCGGTATCCGTAACCGTTACGGAGTCCGGCATAGAGGAAGGAAGCCGCCCTGGACCAGATGAAGGTAATAAAGCATTGATAGGCATTCCAGGTATTGATCATGGCATTGAAATTCTCACTGGGAGTCTTCACCTGGAAGTTGGCCAGCTTGCCATGCCAGTAATCCTTTAATACTCTTAATTCATCCTCAACTACGTGAAGGCTGGAATAATGATCCAGAATCTCTTTGGATTCCTTATCATCCTTCCGTCCCAGTACGAAGACGAATTCCTTGCTTTCTCCGGGCTGCAGCGTCAGCCTGGTATGCAATGCCCCGCATGCATTGGAGTTATAGTTTAATACATTGTCACAGTAACCCTTCTCTACTGCGACGGGATTGCCGAAGCTCCGGTAATTCCCTATAAAATGTGTCTTATCGCCGTTATAGGATTCCACCTTGGCTCCTGCCATACCGAAGAAACGCTCCTTGGCATTGCTTCCTTCCCCGTTTTTATAGAAATTCTCGTTGATCATCTGGAGAATTTTATTATCATCCTTAAAATATGTTCTTGTAATGAACAGGGTATATTGAAGATTTACCTGATCGTTTTCATAATTGCTTTCATTGGTAAATTCTACAAAACCGAAGGAAGAAAGGTTACGGGTCCTGTCACCGGAATTTGTTATCTTAACCTTCCATACCTCATGGGTCTTGTTCAAAGGCACATAATAAAGCACCTCGGATTCTATCCCGGTATACTGCGCCTTGATGGTCGTATAAGCCGTACCGTGATGGCACCGGCTCGTGTACCGGTCCAGGGGCTTGCCCACAGGCTGCCAGGAAGCGGACCAATAATCCCCGGTATCATCGTCACGGAGATAGACATATCTGCCCGGTTTATCCTCCTGGTTGAAAATATAGCGGAGGATGCGTCCATTGGCTCCGCTCTTTACAAAGCTGTAACCGCCTGCGTTATTGGAGATAATCGCGCCATATTCCGGGGAACCCAGATAATTCGCCCAGGGTGCCGGAGTATCCGGTCTGGTAATGACATACTCTTTATTTTTCTCATCGAAATAACCGTAATTCATAGAAATCTCCCTTCTATCAGATTTACCTGATTCATTTCAAAATACAGTTAATCTTATCGTGAATCCGATTACTTAACAATGTTGTACCTTATCCTCTATTTGTAATATTTCATATGGTTTCCAAAACGCTCGGCCTTCTTTGATTTTACAACAGCCAATGGCAGCCTATACCTGCTTTCCGCTGCGTTCCAACATAGTCTTTAATTCTTCTACGGAAAAAAGATAATGCTTATTGCAAAAATGGCAATTTACTTCGATGGGCCGGTTATCATGGATCATTTCCTGAATATCCTTTTGCCCAATGGAAATAATCGCTTTTTCCACCCGCTTCTTGGTACAGCTGCATTTAAAAGAAACCGGGGACTTATCTGTAATCTCCAATCCCAAATCAGACAATATATGCTCCAATATCATCTCCGGGGTCATATCCTGATCAAGGAGTGAGGTAATACTTGTAATCTCTCCCACCTTCTTCTCCAACAGATCAATCGCCCAGTCCTGTACAAAGGGCATCAGCTGGATGATAAAGCCTCCGGCCCTTCTTACCGTATTATCCTTATTCATCAGAACTCCCAGGGCTACCACGGAGGGGACCTGTTCACTGGTTGCAAAATAATAGGTCAGATCCTCTGCGATCTCACCGGAGACCAGATGAGTCTGTCCCACATACGGCTCTTTTAACCCCATATCCTTAATAACGCTTAAGATGCCCTCTCCAAGAGCTCCTCCTACGTCTAATTTCCCTTTCTCATTCGCCGGAAGTAATACCTCCGGATTATATACATAGCCTTTTACCGTACCACGGGAATCCGCGGTGACGGTAATGCCGCCAATGGGACCGTTGCCCTTCATCTGCAGGGTCAGGATGTCTTTCTCTCCCTTCATCATGCTCCCCATCATGACTCCCGCTGTCAGGAGCCGGCCAAGAGCTGCCGTTGCAACCGGACTTGTCCCGTGAATGCTTCTGGCGTATTCCGCCAATTCCTTCGTCGTTGCAGCAAATGCTCTGATCTGGTTATCTGCTGCGCTTCCTCTGATCATATAATCCGTCATAGCTATCTCCATTCTTGTGACTATCATCGACCGTTTAACATTGATCCTCTTAATCCACAATATCCCGTTTTCTTCATACTATCCCCTATTCAGACCTCCCCTGGAAACTCAGTCTATCAGAGGAAGGAAAAATAAGCACTTCGACATCACTATTATTCCTGTGGGCTTCCTATTATGTTTATCCTATCAGGCTTATCCTATTAAATTTATCCTATTAAATTTATCCTATTAGATTTATCCTATTAGGTTCTTCCTATTGGGTTCTTCCTATTGGGTTTTGTTTTTATTTTATATACAATTTCTCAGCTTGTCTCTTCTCTCTTGCGACAATATATACTCTCTCCGAATTCTTTCCAGGCTTTGTCTCGGTCAGGGCGTCATATATCACCACCCATTCCATCCCCGCTTCCTCTATTAAGCGCTTAATGGTATCAGGGTGGTAAGCCTTCCGGTAATGTGTCTCCTCATATTTGTGGTATACCGGCACTGATCCTGCTGAATCCGCCGCAGCTTGTTTACTATTTGACCGCACTCTGTTTACCTGTTCTATCTTTGCCTGTTCTGCTTTGGCTTGTACCTCATATACCTGCTTCGTCTCCGGCCGATCCGATTTTAGGATTGTTTCTTCCGGAATAAATAAGGTTAAATTAATCTCATTCAACATCTCTTCTTCATAATAGCTGTTCTCCCAGATGAAGCTGCCTTCTTCCCGGTTCTCGGCGATGGTGCTGTCTCCCAGTATCTCCCGGTAAGCATATTCCGTATCCAGATCAAAGATAAATATTCCGCCGGGATCCAGATAATTATTCACCAGCTTGAAAACTTTTAGTAAATCCTCTTCACTTAGAATATAATTCATACTGTCACAGACACTGATAACTGCTGCCACTGTGCCGTATAATTCAAAATCACGCATATCCTGACACAGATAGAGGATTCCTTCCCCCGATTCCTCCCCGTGGTCCCTTGCTATCTGAAGCATCTCCCCGGAATTATCGATTCCGATCATATCATAGCCTCTGGCTGCAAGCTTTCTGGTCATACTTCCGGTGCCGCATCCCAACTCCAGCACCAATCCTTCCTTTATATGATAACGCTTTAATAATCGCTGTACATAATCTGCCCACTCTTCATAAGGAACATCGTCCATGAAGAGATCATAGACAGAAGCAAATCCTGAATATGGCTGCAATGAATCATCCTGCCTTTCTACCGTTTTAAACAATATATAGCATATAGCGGAATACTTTTTATATTATTTTCAAAACCGATTTTACGTGACATTTAGTGTTGTCACTTCACATTTATTATGCCTATATTTGTGTTATTTCGCAATATAAATCTGCTTTTTTTATTTATTAACGGGATATCCCACTCCTCCAGGTTATCCTGCTGAGCCTTCATCATCCGGATAGCTTAAGGACGTAAAAAACGGGCGGATCGGTTCTACGAGAAATACCGATCCACCCTTACCTATTTTATAATCCGGCTCTCCGTTATCCTGAATAAAGCCGCCTCATCCGCTATTACCGTAAAATCACCGTGCATCTGCAGGATCGATGCCGGTATTGCCGGAGTGATGGGACCGGTCAGAGCTTTCAACAGAATATCCGCTTTATCCTCTCCGTTAACAACAAGAAGTATCTTTTTCGCCGACATAATTGACTGAACTCCCATATATGCATATCGGGGCATCACTTCCTCCTTGGGAAACAGCCTTGAATTAGCTTCCAGGGTACTACCTGACAATGACACTAGATGCGTTCCCTTCTGAAAGCTTTCACCCGGTTCATTAAAACCGATGTGTCCGTTATGACCAAGCCCTAATAACTGCAGGTCAATGGTTCCCAAATCAGATATGATCTGATCAAACCTGCTGCACTCTGATTGGATATCGCCGGCTTCGCCGTCCGGAAGATACGTATATTCCTGGTTAATATTGATATGATTAAAGAAGTTATCTTTCATAAAATAATGGTAACTTTGTCTGTTATCCCATGCCAGCCCCTGATATTCGTCAAGATTGACCGTTTTTACATACTTAAAATCAAGATCGCCTTTCTTATACCATTCGATCAACTGCTTGTATATTCCCATGGGAGTCGAACCGGTAGCCAATCCTAATATGCTGTCCGGCTTCATAATGATCTGGGCGGAGATAATATTGGCGGCTTTCCGGCACATATCCCTGTAATCCGTTGCTTTATAAAGTTTCATTGCTATTCCCTCATGATTCATCATAATGCTTGTGCTTATGTTCCTTTTTCTTAATGTCCCTGTCTTTTCCCCCTATCATTCCCCCCTATCATTCCCTCCCTATTTTTTCCTTTTATCCTAACCTTTTACCGCTCCGCCGGTTATCCCACTCATAATTTTATCAGATAAAAAGATATAGATAATAAATGTAGGTATAAAGACGATAACAACTGCGGCAAACAAGCCTGCCCAGTCACCGGAATATCTCATCCCGTCTACCATGGCCTGCAGACCTAAAGCCAGTGTCCGCCTGCTTTTCGTATTGGCAAAGATCAATGCCCACATATATTCATTCCACAATCCGATAAAATTAAAAATGGTAACGGTAACTAACCCTGGCTGGGCAAGAGGAAAGACCACCTTCCAAAAGGCCTTAATATGGGAGCAGCCATCAATCAGCCCGGCTTCCTGTATACTCTTCGGCAGCGAAGAAAAGAAGCCGATCAGATAAAATACCGTAAAAGGTGTTGTCGAACAGATATATATTAAAAGTAAAGCAGCCGGTGTTTTATTGAGTCCCAGTTTACTGATAATCATAAACAAAGGAATCATCAGCATAATACCCGGAATGCCCATGGTCGTGATATAGGCACTGCGAATAAGATTCCTGCCCCGAAAAGCATAATTTGCTATGACATAGGATGCCGGTGCCACCAGTATGATCGCTCCGATACACGCAATTGAGGTATATAAGAAACTGTTTTTAAAATAGATTAAAATATTGTATTTACTTAGAACCCTCATGTAATTTTCAATATGGAATCCGGAGTTAAAAACCTTATCGGAAAATATCTCGCTAGTCGTACTTAAAGAAGCCAAAAATACCCAGCCAATTGCTGCAAAGGTAAACACAACCCATAAAATAATGATCGCTTTCCCGATCAGCCTTGTAACACTAAAACGGTTCATAATATCCTTTATTCTTAACATCTTAGGCCACCTCTTTAAAATTCATTTTTTTCTTTTCCGAACAGAAAATATACAATCGCATAGACTGCCAGCATGGAAAGGGTTAACATGACACCGATAGCCGTAGCCGGACCAACTCTTAAGGAACCGCTTCCCACTGCCGATCCGGCACCGAATGCCAGGGAATACATATAGCTTGCCGGAGAAAGTGTGCTTGGTGACATTACATTTGCTGAAAACACCCGTGACCACAGGAAAAGATTAATCGCGCCCCCTGACCAGAAGATGAGGCAGGTCTTCGTTGTCTCTTTTAACAGCGGCAGGGTTATCCGGAAGAAGATATGCCCTTTCCTGGCCCCCTCCAGAGCTGCACACTCATAATAATCATTGGGTATCTGTTCCATGGCAGCCATATAGATGATCATATAATAGCCGACAGAACCAAAGCAAAAGGCAATCAGCAGCGCCCAAAAGGAATGGCTCTGGGCAGTCCAGGGAATGGCTGCCAGGGCATCCAGTCCCAGCAGGGTAAACACTTTTTTAAGCAGACCGAACTGGCTGCTGAAAATATATTGAGTCCACATAACCACAAGAGCTATGGGTGTAATTATATTAGGCAGATAAATCACCGCCCGGTAGAATTTCTTCCCCCGGAACTTACCCTGCATTACAGTGGCAAAAAATAAAGCGATGGTAAAAACCGCAATCCCTCCCAGGATCAATAATTTCATTATGTTGATGTAAGATTGCCGGAACAAGGGATTTTTAAGTAATTCAATATAGTTATTCAATCCGACATAATTCCAGGTAGAGGAAGCACTGGATAAACTCGTGGTAGTAAAAAATGACATGTATACGGTACGAATTGTCGGATATAGGTAGAAGATCAAATAAACAACGGTAATTGGCAGTATAAAAGCAATAATCATTCTGCGTTCGCCCTTTTTCAATCGGAAGCCCTCCTTAATATTGCAGCAGATAATTTAAGTAAGGGGGATAGCTGCCGCATCCCCCTTACCATCCGCATTTTTATTATTTAATTGCCGGATAATGCCGCTTTTTTAATGTGTGTATAGCAATCCTGTGCACTCTGGTCTCCGGATATCACCTTCAAAATCTCGGTAAGTCCTACAGAAAGGACAAAATCCGTTTCCAAATCTCCGGCCCAGCCCACATTAGCTGTTAAAGCTTCAACCATTGCTTTTTGATCAGAAACTTCCGCCGGCCACTCGGTATTCTTGGTACAGGGAACCAATCCGTTCTCAAAGAATTCCTGCTGTGTTTCATCCGATACAAAATACCGAAGGAGCTCATAAACCGCTTCCTTATTCCCGGTTGCTCCATTTACCATAAAGGCCTGACCGCCGATTGTATTTTCCGTAATGAGCGAAGCACCGTCCGGAACCGTAGGATACGCAAATTCACCCCACTGAAAATCTGCCGGTGCAATTTCAGCAACTTCTGCCGGGAACCAGGAACCGTTCATGGTCATGGATGCGTTCCCCAGTGCAAATTCCGCCTGACCGGCCGGGTAGATATTAGTAATGAGATTTTTAGAGAAATAACCCTTCTTTGCAAAGTCTTCCATAGCCTCAATCATCTTTAAAACCTGAGGATTATCCCATAAGGCTCCGTTTTCCTTTGCCAGCTTTGATGCTTCTTCGATGCCGATTGCCCTTTGGATATAATAAGCAACGATCAGAACAAGATATGCATCATCAATGGTAATGGGGGTATGGCCTGCTGCTACGAGCTTTGCACATGCATCATCAAATTCTTCCCAGGTCTCCGGTACCTTTGTTATCCCTGCATCCGCAAAATGCTGCTTGTTATAAAACCAGCTCACCACATACGGGGAATAAGGCACGGAATGATTGCCGCTTAAACCGGCCTTTTTCCCTAATTCGGAATCCCAGTTAACTAAGCCGGGAAGGATATTATCCTTAATGGTACCGGAGCCCTGTGCAGCTGCTGATTCATAAAAATCGGTTACATCCAAAAGCTTCTCCGGTGCCGCCGCATAAAATCCCGTGGGATCCGCATCAAAAACATCAATTTGTGTACCGGCCTCCAACGCAGGCAGTACTAAATCTCTGACTGCTCTTCCGTTCCATTCCACGGATACGCTGCAATCAGGATTTGCCGCTTCGAATCTGGCGATTGCATTCTTTAAGATCTCAGCCTGAGGCTCTGTTTCCTGCCACATGGACCAATATACAATATCACCCTTTAATGTACTTGCATTATCCTTTGCATCGGTATCTTCTGCAGGATTCGCATCCGTACCGGAAGCATCTTTGGTTTCCTTATCCGATGCGCAGCCGGATAATAAGGATGCCAGCATCAGCATTACAAGAAGCAAACTTAATAGCCTTTTTTTCATAATCCATTCCTCCCTGATAATTGTTATAAAATTGTTGATCAATTAATGCATTCCTATCTTACTTCCTTTTCTCTTTTCCCGGTATGTGGCTGTTTTATATAATGCTGTACTTTAATTACCATGACCTTCGGACAGGGAACAGGAATAAATAAAGTACAGGATAATATAAATAAAAAAGAGTACGAACGCATATTAATGCTCCGTACCCTCATACTGCTTTGCTTATTGAATTTTATAACTATTCATGATGTCAGGCCTATTCCGGAGTATGTTCGTTTACCGCTTCCGTGATCTTATTAATAATCCGATTCATGGATATCTCATCCCCGTATTTTTTCATGACACGCTCCCAGGCTGATTTTGCATCTTCTTCCCCTATTATGATTTGAATCATTTCATTCTGCACCTCATTATAGGTTGGCAGTAAATACTTTTCCTGAATATTTGAAAACATAATATTGTAATTATAATCAACGCTTTTTGTATTAAGCTTATACCATTCGATCATTTCATTGGCATAATCGATGTTTTTTTCTCCGTATATTTTTATGGAATAAGGGGTTTTATCATAGATTTTATCCTGCTCCCAGCTGACCAGATGGGATAATGCATTGATGGAGGGGTTATCATTGATCCAATCCCCGGCATTTCCCCCATAGAATAAATCCTCCGCTTCATCGGACAGCAGAAAATCATAGATCTCCATGATCTTCGCCATCTTCTCATCGCTTACCTGGGAGCCGAAATAAGTCTCGGACCAGTGCAGGCTCGAGGTAAAACGGTATTTCTCCCCATCTTCGACCGGCCAGGGCTTCATGACGATAATATCATCACTATGATCACTTACGCCCTCTATGGAATTCCAATATTGAATCAAGCTGAAATACTGGCAGGCTATGGCTCCGCATTTTTTATCCACGAACAAAGAAAAGGCCTGATTGATACTGCGATAGGGAAACCCGGCGTCAAGTAACCCAAGATCATATAATTCCTTGGCACGGGCCAAGGCTTCCCCTGTTTTTTTTGAGGCATATACAGGAATCCATCTGCCGTCCTCTTCTATCCAGCCCCGTTCGATATTCGACAGCTCCGGATATAAACCCAGATAAACAGCTTCCAGGGTATTTGCATTTTCGGTTGCAAGACCGATGGTATCAAGCTCCCCGTTCTGATCAAAATCTGTCTCCGTAAAGGCTTTCAGCATCTGCTTAAACTCCTCATAATTACCGGGAAGCTTAAGACCCAATTGTTCCAGCCACTCCCTGCGGATAACAATACAGCGGTCCAGTGCCCATAATTCTTCATCCGGATAAGTCAGCCTCGGTATCAGATAAAACTCTCCTGCAGCCTCCTGAAAGGATTGATTGTATTCCAGGTTCATGTATTCCTGAAGATGCGGATACCTGCTTAAATCAGAAGGAATAGCCCGAATCTTTTTCTGTGCCACCCAGGCGGCATAAGTGGAAGAACCTACGATATCATGGGCGATGATGTCCGGAAGATTGTTGATGGCTGCCATTTTCTGATACTCCAGGGTCCAATTCGTATAATTTATATTGATGGGTTTTAATTTCACATTAAACTTTTTTTCAATGATTGACAAAACCTCATCGCCGCTTAAGTAATCCTGAATCCCCCACATACCGATACTGATGATCATCGGATCCATGGATTTTGCTGATTCCTCCACATAGGCATTATCAGAAGCCGGAACATCCTTAAGATATAAGATAATGACAATAATCAAACCAAGAACAGCCGCCAATGCTGCTGCCTTTAAGACGAATTCCCATTTCTGCTTCATGAATACATCCCCCTGTTTTCCTAACACCGATCCATGATTATACCTTATAATTATACAACAGTTTCCTAACGGAAACAATAATACCCCGGGTATTGTTACTTGTATTATGTTTAGTTAATTATGTCTTGTGTTTAGTTCCTGTCTCTTTTTGCGGCCTGTTATGCAATCCAGTTATATAATTTCACAAATGCTCCGATGCTATTGATTTTATATGGCGGATAGCAATATAATCATTACAGGGTCTTTCGTCAGATTTTTGTTGTATGTATTGTATGTATGATATAAAGGAGGGAAACAGAAATAAATGAAAAACTACCGGCAGCTGCGATTATTTGCCCAGATTATGATTCTTACTCTTATCACCACGGTTATCTTTGCCGGCATGTTCTTATTTTATTCCAAGCGGACCAGGGAGCTTTACGAAACCAGCAGTATTAATTATACCAATGAAATTATCTATCAGCTGGAGCAAACCATAGCTTCAAACTATGATTCCCTGTCGAAAATTTTACAATTCGTTACCTTTCATGCTGATATCCAGAACTTTTTGTCAGAAAAGGACGAGGATATAAAATATCGCTATTACCGGCAGATGAACTCGAATCTTCCCAGTATTATGTCATTGAATTCCCATATTATTAATATCATCATCCGGGATAACAATGATAATTTGTATTCCATTATTGACAATAATTATGAACTCTATGATGATAAGGATGATACTTCCGCTTCTGATCTGAGTCCTCTTTTATATAATTCCAAAACCAATTGTCATTATTTTGTTCTCCACGATCCCATTTATTCCATTATCATGAACTCCTTTGAAAATCAAAAGCTGGGAGACGCTTATTTTATATTAAGTGATACTGCTTTTTTAGATCAGAATAATCCCAATTACAATAAAACCAGCTCCGAGATCTACCTTATGGATAGAAAAAATCAGATTTTTTGGAATAACAGTAAAGAGGATGAGAGCCGGCTTAATATCCTGGACCGTTCCGACATTCATACAAAAGTGGAAGAGAGTACAGGACTGGTCATCGTATCCGTTATAAAACAGGAAGAATTTATTTATAATATCTTAGGTGTTTTAAATTCTTATCAGCCGGTATTGTTTTTTATCATAATCCTTCTGCTGATCCTATGGGTGCTGTTGATCCTTAATATCGTATCCCCATTGTATCAGCTGTTCTATTTCATATCGAAAATTAAACAGGGTGATTTAAGCACACTTAAGGAACGGGTCGATTTAAAAGGCTACCGGGAGATTGAAATCATATCCCATGAAACCAATGGCATGCTGGAGCAGATTGATACCTTAACAAACAGGCTGCTTACAACCAATAACCATCTGTATAAAACAGAGCTGCAGAAAAAGCAGGCGGAATTAAACCACTTAAGAAGCCAGATAAATCCGCACTTTTTGTATAACACACTGGAATGCATCAAGGGTATCGCAGCCGAGCACAAGCAAACAGAAATTGTTGATGCGGCAAAATCCCTGGCCACTATCTTTAAATACAGTATCAAAGGTGCAGATAAGGTGCCGTTCACAGATGAATTAAAGATTGTAAAGAATTACATCAGCATTCAGAAAATACGCTTTGGCGACCATTTTACCGTAGAGTATGATATCGAGCCGGAATGCTATGAAGTTATCATACCGAAGATGATTATACAGCCCATCGTCGAAAACGCCATTGTATACGGGATCGAAGGCACCACCCGGCCTTCCGCTCTCATGATTAAAGCCTGTTCGGAAAATAATTACCTGCGGATTGAAGTAAATAATACCGGTGCACCGATTTCGGCGGAGCTGCTGAATAAACTTCAGCATGACCTGGCCCTGCCTCTGGATATTTCCTCCAATACGGTTTCCAGTATCGGTTTGTTTAACGTGAATGAACGGATCAAGTTATCCTGCGGGGAGAAATACGGGGTCTATATTACAAGTACTCCTGACGGTATTACTTCTGTCCTGCTGACTTTACCGCTGGACTTAATATAATAAAAGAAAGATTAACATTTTAGGAGGGAGAATCATGAGTTACCGCGTTGTTCTGGTTGATGATGAAAAAATGGTTCTAAACAGCCTTGCTCTTGCTTTCAACTGGTCGGATACTGATTTTGAAGTGATTGCCACTTATCAAAACAGCATGGAAGCTCTGGAACAAATATTAGTGTTAAAGCCCGACGTTGTTTTTACCGACATCCGTATGCCCGGGATGGATGGGTTAAGATTAATGGAGTCCGTATTGAAAACACTTCCGCATACAAAATTTGTTATTATCAGCGGTTATGAAGAATTTACCTATGCCAGGAAAGCCTTATCCCTGGGTGCCGTCGAATACCTGCTGAAGCCTCTGGAGGATGATGAAATTCTGGCTGTTCTTAATCAGATGAAAGAAATGCTTACAGAGGAAGATATTTATCTGCATACGATTTTTCACTCCATGTTAAACTCTCCTACGGACGAAAAAATGTCTGCCTTTACAAATTATATGATAAAGTCGAGAGGCTGCCCCAAGTTTATTACCATCGCAGCCAGTGTATATGACATCAGTCATGAACTGGAAGGCTACGTGCATTATTATAAAATACAAAGCTATGCCGACACCTATATCTATATCTTAGATGACAGCACCTTTATTAAAAGTCTTGGATTTGTACAGAGAATAAGACAGTTGATTTTACGTGAGCAGATCAGAAATTTCTGTTATCTGTCAGCTGTTATGGATTCAACTATTATAAGCCGGATAGAAAAATTACTGGATTGTATTTATACGTACTATCTCCATCCTATCGATATAACCAACAAAAGCTTTATGGTGCCGGAACGGCAGATAACCACCGATTATATTGATCTTCTCAGCACGGAGGCCAGCAAGAACAATGTACAGAATGTACTTTCCGTATTAAATAATTATTCCACGCTCTATCCGGTGAAGGACCGGACCATCAACGGTATCATAAAAATATATAATATCACTGTTTCCTTACTCTACCGGCTGGACGGGAACTATTATGATGAGCAGATCCGCAATCCGGGTGAGCTGATATCCGCATTCCCGGATATCGATGCTGTTTTTCAATACCTGATTGTATTTCTAAGGAATACTACATTTACAGGAAATAAAGTCAATATGGAATTAATTAAAAATGATACCTTTAAACGAATTATCGAATACATCAACAATAATTTTACTTCTTCCCTTAATTTTCAATCCATATGCCAGACCTTTACCATTAATCCCAGCTATCTCAGCCAGGTATTCAAACGTGAGCTTGGGACTACCTTTACCAATTATATGAAGGAATTGCGAATCAGCTATGCCAAGGACCTGCTGGCAAAAACCAATGAGCCGATCTCACTGGTCTGTACCAAAGCAGGCTTTGATCAATACTTTTATTTTTCGAAGCTGTTTAAAAAGGAAACCAATCTGACTCCCACACAATACCGCGAACAGGAACAGAGTCTGTTAAAAAAGCGAAAACCCGAGGAAGGATAATTTATAACCGCTTTTCTATCTCCGTATTGATTCTTTCCCTTAGGTTTATATAGTAATCCGATTGATGAGGGTATTCCTTGTAATTAATTCTGATATCCAGCTCCTCATGGATCAATCCGTATACATATTCCCTGTCCGTCATACTCTCCAACAGCTTTAATGCTCTGATATCCGTCATCGCCTCATACAATACCATGATGCGGATTGACTCCTCCGGTTTTTGATCCTTTCCCGGATAAACCAGAAACGAATCCCCTGACGGAAAGGACATTCCGCAATCCGTCACTTCGTAGGGGTTTATCTTCGACAGGGAATATTGCGTATTATAAAAGTTATATGCCCAATGAAGGATACCGTCCACATTACTGAGATAGGTCTGTATTCCATAGACACGGTTGCGGTAGGAGGCCATAGACATGAAACGATTCGATACCTTCAGATACTCCGAGGTGCAATAATAGCTCCATAGCTTCGGTACCTTCTTTTCTAAAAACACCTCGATCCGGTCTATGGAACACACCGGCTGTTCGATCAGCCCCTTCTCATAAAAGTTATAATCCGACAGAGCATCGATCAGCATGAAGTCCTTCAAATAAGGATAAACCAGCTTCCTTGCCTTTTCATACGATTCCATATGCTCGAGATGAGGTTCATCGGACAGATGGAAGCAGGTAATGTCTTCTACTCCCCACTCCTTTAATTTCTGCGTCAGCTGAGGCAGATAACTATGCAGGAACTTCTCATACTCTCTGCTGTCGGAAAGGGTATCCCAGCCAAAAATCCTCCGATACCGGCCATCCACATCTGCCATAATCTTTGGTGCGGCTTTGGCACCCCATTGGGTGAACAGATGTGACATCTCCAGATAACGAATCCCATTCTTAAGACACAGCTCGATGAAACGCTTCATATTTGTGAACTCAAACTCATAGCTGCCGTTAGTCACCGTAACCTCAACCAATTGCATGGTGGTACGTTCTCCTCCGACTGCCGTATCCAGCGGCGGAGTAAACTGAGGCACCAGTATCATATTGATATCTCTTTTGGCTGCTGCTTTTATAAAATTCTCCATAATATGAAAATGTTCGTCGGAACACGCTTCGACCCTGTAATAATCAGCCAGGCAGTCTCCATGAAACCATTCCGTGTGCTTTATGTGCAGCCCCGGCAGTATCGCTCCTATAATTTTTATTTCCGCTGTAACAGAACCGCTCACGGAACCATCCGCATTATGCAATTCTACCTGGACCGGATAAATTCCGGGTGTACTGTCTTTATGAACCTCAACATCCACCCATAAGCTGCGGCTTTGACCTGCAACAAGCTTTACCTGGTTTGCCGATAGCTCCCTCAGGATATCCGGGAACAGACCGGGCGTTGTCCGAAGATATCCTTCGTCTGTTTCCCGGTAGCAGGGAAATGCAGACGGAGCCAGAACCACCTCACGTACTGTTATCCTGTCTGCTAAGGGTGATGCCACCTTTACCTGAAAGAATTGATTATCCCTGCCATCATAACAGCATACGATTTGAAAGGATACTGTTTCCTCTAATAATGACGACAGCCTTAGTGCTGCTGCAGTATGCCGTGGTTCTGCTTCCGGAAATATTTTTTCCAGGGAGCTTGCCGGGAAAAGTGTTAAATTATTCATCCCTTACCTCCTGTCTTTGGGCTGCGGTTACATTTTACCGCGGTTTCACGATCAATCGTATCTATTGGTATCCCTTGGGATTCCTGCACTGCCATCTCCAGGCATCTGCACACATCTCACTCAGGGATTTCGTAGTATGCCAGTTTAACATACGTCTGGCTTTTGACGGATCCGCATAGCAGATTCCCAGATCACCGCTCCGGCGGCCGGTAAATTCATAGGGAACCGATACCCCGTTTACCTGCTCAAAAGCCTTTATCATCTGCAGCACGCTGGTTCCGGAACCGGTACCCAGATTAACCGCTTCCACTCCCGGGTGATTCCTGCTATATTCCACCGCTCTTATATGCCCTATGGCCAAATCGGTCACATGGATATAATCCCGTACTCCGGTTTTGTCCGCCGTAGGGTAATCATTCCCGAATACCAACAGCTTCTCCCTTCGGCCTATGGCTGTCTGAGAGATAAAAGGCATAAGATTATTGGGAATTCCGGCGGGGTCTTCACCGATCAGACCGCTCTCATGTGCCCCGACGGGATTAAAATAGCGGAGCAGGAGCACCGACCAGTCTTCAAAAGCCCTGGCTGCATCCCTTATTATCTGCTCACACATGTATTTCGTCCAGCCATATGGATTCGTGCATCCGGTCGCCGCCTCTTCTTTCAGCGGCATTGTATTATCCGCACGATATACGGTTGCCGACGAGGAAAAAACCAAACGCTTTACTCCGTATCTCCCCATCGCTTCACATACGGCTAAGGTGGAATTCAGATTATTATCATAATAATCCAGTGGTTTTAAAACGGATTCACCGACTGCTTTTAATCCTGCAAAGTGAATCACGCAGTCAATCTCATGCTCCTCAAAGATCCTTGACAGCTGCTCCCTGTTACGGATGTCCATTTTATAGAAGTTTACTTTTTTTCCGGTTATCCCTTCTATTCGGCGAATGGCCTCCTCACTGCTGTTCGACAGATTATCTGCGATAATTATATCATAACCGTTATTGATAAGCTCCACACAGGTATGGCTGCCGATATATCCGGCTCCTCCCGTAACTAATATTCTCATATTCTTCCCACCCTTGCCACTGTTTTCCGCATTTCATCCCATTGCTGCTCCATCTGCTTCACCAGCTTAAACTGGGTGCGGCAGCGGTCCCTGTTATGTTCCTCATGCTTCGTGTGAAAATACTGATCCCCGGATAAATAATCCGTAAGAAAACGAACACCGCATTCCAGTGTCATCATCTTCGCTCCGTCACACAGATGCTCCAGCTCACACTCGTTCAGACTGTCTCTGCACACGGATAAAAACCCTGAAGTATAAGCTTCAAAAAGCTCCGGTGAGAAAGATACCTTTGACAGGTCTGCTTCATCTTCAGCGGCTGTAGACGCGCCAAACCGGATCGAATCACCATAATCATTCATGATAAGTCCGGGCATCACGGTGTCCAAATCAATCACACACAAGGGCTCCCGTGTCAGCCGGTCAAATAATACATTATTAAGCTTTGTATCATTATGTGTGACACGGACAGGCAGGTCACCCTTATCCCGGAGCCTTATTAATAAAGCTGCATATTCTTCCCGTTGTAAGGCAAATTCTATTTCCCGTTCAACATGACCTGCCCGTTCCATGGGATCCTTTGCAATTGCTTCTTTTAACATTTTATAATAATTCGGAGTGTTATGAAACAAAGGGATTGTTTCCTTTAAATCCTTAACCGGAAAATCTGCCAGCTGCTGTTGAAACCGTCCGAAGGCAATCCCGCTTTTTCGAAAGTCGTCCGCACATTCCGCTTTCTCAAAGCAGATGCTATCCGAGATAAACTCATACATGCGCCAATATTGACCTTCCTTATCGACATGCCAGTCGGTTCCTTCCCGTGTCGGAATAAGGGTCAGTATTTCCCTGTGCCTTAAATTCAAGCCCTTCAGGTAATGCAGAACTGAGGATAAATTCATCATAAGTGCCTCGGGATTTTTAAATACATGTTTATTTATCTTCTGGAATATGAACTGGCGCGCAGTGGAATCCACAATCAGATAAGTTTCATTAATATGACCGTTGCCATATCGGCTGCAATAAACCGGATTCCCGTCCAGTTGAAATTCATAGATTTGCTGTAGCATGATTAATCCCCCCATAATGTTTCGGAATAAAGTCCATTCCCTTTCATAGCAGCAACAGCCAAGCGTACCGCCGGCATATCCTGCGGATAGGTTACACCGAACCATTTCTCATGGGTCGGCAATACCGTTACCTCTGTTTTTTTATCCATCAGCATTGCATTCACTACAGTCGGTAAAAAATATTCACATTTTAACGGATTCACCTGCAGGCTTTCTTTTAAAAATGAGGTAAAGCGCCTGTCTGCTTCCTCAATAAATGCATGTCCGAAGCCCCATAGATTCATGGAGACCATAGTTCCTGCAGGTACAAAGGCATATTCATTATTCTCCGTAACATAAGCGGCTCCGCCTGACCTTGGTTCAATATGAGTCCGTTCCGTAATCTCCAGCAGATTAAGACGGCCATCCGTTTTACATATGCCCCGGGATACATGCCCATGCTCGGTCAAGGTGTTTTCAATCCGGTAACCTACCATGCCGTAGTGATTATCGTCCGCTTTCGTACTTAAAAATTGATAGATTTGTTTAAAAGCAGCCGCACCGTAAAAATCGTCGGCATTGATTACTGCAAACGGTCCATGGACCATATCTTTGGCACTAAGCACCGCATGAGCTGTTCCCCAGGGTTTTATGCGGTTCTCCGGCACCCCAAAGCCGGCAGGCAAGCTGTCTTTTGTCTGATATGCATATTGCAGATCAATATATCGGGATACCCGGTTACCGATCACTTCTTTAAATTCCTCTTCCAGCTGCGGTGTGATCACACAGATTACTTTTTCAAAGCCTGCCCGGTATGCGTCATAGATGGAATAATCGATTATGATATGTCCATCCTCATCCACCGGATCTATCTGCTTCAGCCCGCCGTAACGGCTGCCCAATCCGGCAGCTAATATTAAAAGTACCGGTTTTTCCATATCCTTAGCCTCCTTTTCGTTTCTATGATTATATAATAACGAATCGCAGAAGAGTGTCAATATTGTCAGGAGAAGACAGTACGAATAGATGAAACCAAAATCGATTCAGATAAATTTATATGGATAAACCGAAAGAATTATGCTATATTCATGATAGAGAGGTGTGAGAGATATGCTTGAAAATCTAAATAAATTATCGTTCCAGAAGTTTGGCGAGATATTATCCGGTGCGATCCCGGAAGAAAAGGATACCCACGGTATTACTGTTGTCATGTCCGACGAAGAATTTTATCGTTTTCCGGATACTGCCGTGTACCTTGAGCGAAAGACGGGTATTCCTGCCCTGATAATATCCGGTGATGATTTCGGCACACAGCATAAATTCTATCTGGATAAACCCGTGAAGCTTAATCCGGGAGTATGGTTTCGGATTCTTACAACGGTTGAAGACGATTGTGTCTATAAGATAATTCCAAAGGAAGCAGAATATGAAACAAGAGCCCTGACAGTGAAGGACGAGGAGGTTTTCAGTCCGACCCTTGCCATCTACAATATCTATACCTTGTTTTACCAGGAACGGGAGAAAGGCTTTTTCTTTGCCGGTGAGCAGCATAGACCCTATGAGCTGGTGTATGTCGACAGCGGTATTCTTCACAGTGTAACCAATGGACAGGATTTTGTTCTGGAACAGGGGGATCTGATGGTTTATGCCCGGGACCAATGGCATATGCAATATGGAGAGAAAGAGCATTCGGTATGCTTTATCACCATATCCTTTGATATGGATTGTCCATATTCCGATATCATAATGAATCGTAAGCTCTCTGCCGGTAATGAAGCCAAAAAAATTCTTTCGCAATTATTGGAGGAACAAAACAATTCCCATATTCTTCGGGATGATCTTCTTCAGTGTAAGCTGCGGGAATTATTCATCTATCTGATCCGCAAGGAACAGCAATCCTCCGAAAGTAAAGTATATTCTGTTATCGCAGCAAGCTCCAGGCAGAATATCATAGATTCCGCCCAACGGTATATTGCAGATAATCTTTATCGGCATTTAACTGTGGAAGGGATTGCTAAGGATATTAATGTAAGTGTTTCCTATATGTCAGCCATTTTCAGAAACAGCTTTGGCATGCCCCCAAGCCGGTACATCCGCCGGGCTAAATTAGAAGAAGGGAAACGGATGATTCGGGAAGCCTCCCAGCCCATCAGTATCATAGCCTCCGCTCTCGGCTATTCTACGCTGCAGCACTTTTCCAGATGCTTTAAGACCGAGTTTGATGTAACACCCTCGGAATATGCAAAGGCCTTAAGATGAGATATACTATGAGTTATATTACTTTAGAAAGGTTAGGAGAATTTAATATATGAAGCAGTATTGTATTGAAAAAGTAAATTCTGAAATGTTGTCACAGGATGCAGTGTGGAACGGCATTCCAATTGCCGGGATCGATCATTATGCCTGGGGAGGTGTTTACCAGCCGTTTGCAGCCGCTCAGATTGTCCGCACTTCAGATGCTTTCCATCTCAGAATGGAAGCCCTGGAGCCATATAAAAATATGCGGATTACCAAGACAGGGGCCTCCGATAATATCTGTCAGGACAGCTGTCTGGAATTTTTTCTTTCACCATCCCCGGATTCCGATCAGCGGTATCTTAATTTTGAAATCAATCCGGCCGGAGCATTATTGGTTGAAATAGGACCCGACCGGTTTCACAGGTCATCCATCAGCAAGCAGTGCTTACCGGAATGCACCATATCACCATTTATTCGTAATACAGATACCGATTCTTCGCTTGTAAGATGGGGCTTTAATTTTTGTATCCCTTTTTCTTATATACAAAGCTATTTTCATAATTTTGATCCGTCATCCCGTCAGCAATTACGCTGCAATTTCTATAAATGCGGTGATTCTACTCCGGTCCCTCATTACGGTTCCTGGAATCCCATTGAGACCGATACTCCGGATTTTCATCGCCCGGAATTTTTCGGACAGCTTATAATGTAGAAAACGTGCTGTCATACTGTCGCAGACACTGATGACTGCCGGTCACCCAGCTCCAGCACCAGACCTTCTTTTATGTTAAAACACGGTAATAACTTTTGCACATAATCTGCCCACTCTTTATAGGGAAGATTATCCATGAAGAGATCGTAGACAGCAGCAGATCCTGTATATGACTGCATTTTCACACTCTGCCTTTCTATGGTTTTAAGCAGTACACAGCATAGAGCGGAATACTTTTTATATTATTTTCAAAACCAAAATTTTTCGCCGATACTCTAACGGAATAAGGTATGTTATATTTTGAGACAAAGGTCATCAGGCTTTTCGCCCTGACATTATCTGCAGCCTTTGCCTCAATCGGTATGATATTCCCCCGCGAATCCTGAATAACGAAATCCAGCTCTGCTTTACCGGGTGATTCCCAGTAATAAGGAGTAAACCCATTGGTAACCAATGCCTGCATAACATAATTTTCAGTCAAGGCTCCTTTAAAATTATTCAAACCGGATAACCCGCCAATAATAGCATTCGGCGCAATATCAAACTTTGCACATAGCAGTCCTGTATCCATCATATATATTTTAAAAGAATTATGATCCGCATACGCTGAAAGCGGTATCTTTCCTTCCGTTACCTTAATGCACTGATTGATCATACCTGCTGCCCTTAACCAGTGAATAGGGATTTCATATTCATATGCTCTGGCACCTGATTTAATCAACTTATACTGAAATTTATGATTTTCTTTGGCCAGCTGACCGGGAACACTGCTCCACGCAGCCATAATACGGTTGGTTTCTCCTGCAGTTGCATATTTCGCCATATCCGCAATATATGCATCATTCAGATTCTTAAGAATTGCCAGCACAAAATTAAAATCCTTCGTTTCCACATATTCAGCAACTGCTCTTGGCATGCCTCCGACAATCAGATAGATTTTATATAAGTCAAGCGCCGTATCATGCAAAGAAAAGGGTGTAAAATGCTTATATGCTTCATTAATGAGTTCACTCATCTTCTTTTTATCCAAAGCCCATAGGAATTCTTCAAAATCCAGCGGATATAAGGTCATCATATCCACTTTACCAACCGGAAAAGAATATTTCTCCCTATTAAGGGCAACTCCCAGCAAGCTTCCTGCAGCAATAATATGATAATCCGGTTCGTTCTCACAAAAATATTTTAACGAAGTCAACGCACGTTCACAAGCCTGAATCTCATCCAGAATAATTAAGGTATCTTTTTTTAATATGCTTTGTCCACTTTTCGCTGAAAGCTCCCTGAGGATGCGTTCAGGATTTAAATCCCGTTCAAAGATAGCGGCCGTCTCGTAGGAATCCTCCATATTAAAATATACTGTGTTCTTATAATGGGCTTTTCCGAAAGTAAGACTGGTATATGTCTTTCCCACTTGCCTGGCTCCATATAAGATTAAAGGCTTCCGCCTTGTACTTTCTTTCCATTTCAAAAGCTCATTTACAATTTTTCGTTCCATTTTGTGTATTCACCTCATACTTATTATACCCATATTAGTGCATATTAACAACACAAATCTTATTATAAATAAATTAATAGGATTTATGTCTTCCAATATATTTTACTGGATTATGCAGAGCACCATCAAAAGTGCTCTAAGACTTTAGCTATTTCATGAGGATTACTTGGCTGATCTGAAAAACTGATTGTTTGCCAGCATCTCACAATGACCCATGGTTTACACAATATTCGGAAATATGAGTTGAATAGTAACATACAGCCATATCTGCCATGTGATTATACGGCATAGCTAAAGCCGGATCTGTAGTTTATAAATTATATCTATGATAAAACAAGGGCTGATACAGACTATTATAAAATCTATATCAACCCTTGCTAATTATATGTTTTTCACCCACAGTCTTACTTATAAAGCTTATGCTCAACATTTAGTACAGCATTATTTGAGTTTTACTTTATTTCAGCAGTGGATATTTATAGATATAAGAATGTCAGAAATTCAGATCAGCCTATATCATCTTATCGTAAATATTCTTTAATGCCGGATAGATCTCCTTAAATACTTTATATTTTTTATTATAGGCTTCTACAATCGTCGGATCCTGTTCCGTCGTCTTCACTACCTTGATTAATTTCGCTGCCGCATCCTCTACGTTCGGATACTTGCCGCAGCCCACGGCTGCCAGTATCGCCGCACCGAATGCCGGACCTTCCACGGAATTAATTTTATCCACCTTTACATCCAGGACATTGGCAATAATCTTACACCACAGCGGACTCTTTGCTCCGCCGCCGTTAATACGGATACGATCCAGCTTAACCCCAAGGGATTTTACAATTTCAAAAGAATCCCTAAGAGCAAATGCCACACCCTCCAGCATCGCCTGTGTCAGATCAGCGCGAGTGGTATCCATGGTCATACCGATGAAGGTCCCTCTTGCATTGGGATTGTTATGGGGGGTTCTTTCACCCATAAGATAAGGCAGGAAATACACCTTATTCTCACCCAGCCTGGTTACGGGTTTTTCTTCGGTTACATAATCCTTGGTCTGAAGAATTTCCTCCACCCACCATTTGCTGGATGCAGCTGCCGACAGCATAACACCCATGAAGTGGTATTTGCCGTCTGCGTGTGCAAAGGCATGAAGCGCATTCTTATCATCCACTGCAAATTCTCCGGAGGAGATGAATACCACCCCTGAGGTTCCCAGGGATACGTTGCATTTACCCTCACCAACCGTACCTGTACCCACAGCAGCCACTGCCTGGTCACCGCCTCCGGCGATCACCTTGACATGGGTGGATAAGCCCAGCTCCTGTGCCGCCTCAGCCGACAGGCTGCCTACCACCTGGTAGGATTCGAAGATCTTAGCCATCTGTTCTTCCTTTAAGCCGCAGATATCAAGCATTTCCTTAGACCAGCATTTATTCTTCACATCAAAGAGAAGCATTCCGGAAGCATCGGATACATCGGTGCAATGCACCCCGGAGAGCTTGTAAGCGATATAATCCTTGGGAAGCATTACCTTCTTAATCCTGGCAAAATTCTCAGGCTCATGCTTTCTCACCCATAACAGCTTCGGTGCGGTAAAGCCGGTCAATGCCATATTCGCTGTGTAGCCGGAGATCTTCTCTCTTCCGATCTCATGATTCAGATAATCACATTCTGCCTGAGTGCGGCCGTCATTCCAGAGAATAGCGGGACGGATCACTTTATCCTCCTCATCAAGAATTACCATGCCATGCATCTGTCCGCTGAAGCTGATGCCGTCAATCTGTGATTTATCCTGGTCCCCGGTCAGCTCCTTCATGCCATCCACCAGAGCGGTATACCAGTCCTCCGGATTCTGCTCCGACCAGCCCGGCTTCGGAAAATATAAGGGGTATTCTCTTGTAACGATGCTCTTGATGTCTCCCGCTTCATCCATTAACAGAAGCTTAACGGAGGAAGTTCCTAAATCCACACCTACATATAACATATCGTATGACTCCTCTCTGATTTGTGAAAGGAGATTAGCTCCTTTCTGTCTTTTGAAAGGCAGGTTGCACCTTTCGATTTTTTATTTATTTTGTGAGTAAACTATATCTGAAATAACTATATCAACTTATATATTTAATGTCAAGAAAGTTAATGCTATACAAGAGCTGAGGAGTAAATATTTTTTGATATTTACTCCTCAGCTCTTGTATAGGTATGCGTATTTACTTCTTCTGCTCTTATTTCAATGCTATTGCGGTATTTTTATGATCACACTGTTTAACGAACTCCAGGTATCAGGATCCCCAATGCCGACGGAAGACATCTCAACCTTAACTAAGGCTGCTGCCGCTGCAATTCCTGTTTTATATACGGTCTGGGGACTGGCAAAATTACCCCAGTCGCCATTATCCTTTAACAACTCCCAGGTTGTTCCGCCATCCGCCGACAGATACCATTTGAGACTGGTATTCAGGATCGATCTTGCACAGTACTCCATAAATATACTCTCAATATGGGAACCATCATTTTTTGCTATTTCCCATGTGATGCTTCCGACAGCATTTTTATCCTGGGCGGCAGCAACCAGATCGCTGTAATTTGAATCAAGCCTGGTGATATATATGTTATTTGCGGCGTATACTTTTTCGCTCCAGGTTCCGTCTTCAAAGTCCTCATCCAATACCGTCTCATATGGCTGGTAGAGTTTTATTACCTTTAGTTCCGATCCATTGCAGCTATAGGGGGAATAACTGATTTCAATATTATCATCATATTGTAAGCCATAATCGGTAAGTATTGAGGTGAAGATCCCATTGCCCGTCATAGTAGGATAATCAAAGGCGGTGATAGAGCTGAGCTCATACCGGTACCATACCCCGTATTGATCCTCAATGGTTATAAAAGCATTCGTCGGTTCTTCAAAGCCGTTCACCACAGGATATTCAATCAGCTTCACTTTTCCGCTTCTATGCCCGTATATGGCAGTAATGCCCGTTATCTCATCCAATTCATTCAGTGTAAGCTCCAATTTATCACCGTAAACCAAATCGGCAAGGGATGCATCAGCAAATGTCTCCGGCTTCCCGTCACAGCCCCGGACGATCGTATATCCCTCAGATAAGGACAGCTCAACATAATGGGCATATTCTCCGATCGCTGCATCCTGCGACTGAAGCCTGAGCATGTTATTGTTTAGACCGGTAAACATTGCATCAAAACCGGCGGGATAATCCTTGGACACATATTTTACCGGGGTTATGGCAACGGATACCACTCCGTTTACAGATTGATATGATCCTTCCGCGGCGGCAGCCAGCTTGTATTCCCCGTCACCCAACGCCTGAAGCTCATAGCTTCCACCCTTCGTCCAGTTCAATTGAACCGGAATGCCATGATCGCTCATTGCTTTAATGTGAAGGCTTTCATCCGCCTCATATAATTTCAGATAAACGACATCCTCCGAGTTATTTGAGATATTAACAGGATAATCACCGAGACTGCCATTTCCTTTGACAGAAAATGCTGCCGGCAATTGAGCTGTGGTTACTTTAGACATCAGTAAGCCGTAAGCTGTGGCATATCTGCCGTTGCCGTATGCTTCCAGCACATCAGCCAAAAGGCTGTCGGATACTCCCTTACTCTGCAGTTCCTCTATTATCCTCTCCGCATCGGCACGATATCCGACCCACAGGTTGCGATTTCTTATGTCTGCCAAAGCCGTCAGTTCCTCTATTCCTCTATCCGCATCAGTGATCAGGCTGTGATCTCCATTGTGATAATTAAATATAATGACATGATCCGCTCCGGCTTCATAATATAACGGCAGGAAATCGAAATTACTCATTGCGCTTCGTTCCGCATTTACATTGGCATACCTGCCGCGGGCAATAATATAGCCCATATCCGTCCTGCTTATTTCATTTACTCCTTCGATTCCAAGCCTTAGATTATCCGTTACATGCGCTTCCCAGCTTGCCAGATTCTCATCGTCGGCAATGGGATAATCATAATTGAGCATGATATGGCTGTATATATTTTCAGTTATTTGATCCGTCGGCTCTGTGATCTGCCCATTGTTGACAAGAATGGAATTCGTACCGGCTCCCTCGCTCATGGACGCACCGACCTGGCTGATGTATGTGGTCAGGTTATTGAACAGCCATAGCTCTTCTTCCTGTGTATAACCGTCCGTGGGATCCAGGATTACACCATCGAGTGCGGCCCGGCTGATCACAGCATGGGACAGGTCGGCCCTGCCTTCGGGTGATGAGGGATTATAATGCTGGTATGCCCAATAGATCGGTTCATTTTCAGTAAATAAGGTAATGTCCGGATCATTGCCTTTATTTATATATTCCGCTTGTTTGGCAGCGATATATTCTGACAGCTCTCTGAGCTTATCCGCACGAACCTGATTATAATGCTCATTATTCAGGGTTAGCCAGGGCGTATTGGACCACATATTGGGAGTTGACAGCTGCCATACCCCCCGGCCATTGATATTCGCCGCATCATATATCACCTGGTTATAGACGATATCTTTCCAGAACCCGCCTAAGCCGTCCATACCGCTCGGCGTGCCCGACCACCAGGAGTTTAAATTCAGTTTCAGAGGAAAACCGGCGTCAATGGACAGCCTCATCAGATGGTCCAGCCTTGTTTTGAGTGTTGCCATGTCATGATTCATATACCATATATCGAAGCCTATGCCGATTGTGTACATATGATAGCCGGCGTACCGGTTTTTCATATCCATTAACACATTAAGGTCCGCTTCATAGTCTGAATATGAAATGTTGGGATAGAATAAGACAACTTCCAGGGGCCGGTAGGTTTGTTCTTCTTCCATGAGGGATAAGAAATTCTCATATATCCAGATATCTGAGATTCTTAAATCCTGTGCACCCGTATTTATAATCGTTATTTCATTGCCAGCCGGACGCAGGGCACTCTTCGGTATATCGATAAAGCAATGGTATGCTCCGTCACTGGAGGGATCATGTTCTCTTTTGTATAGGAATGATCCGTTTAATAATACCTGATAATCTAAATTATCATCCTCCCGCTGATGTATCTCCCTGATTTCAAGCTTCAGATTTGTGCTTGTTCCGAGGCTTTCCGGAACGGCAATCGTAATAGAGCCGTCCCTTGCTATGGATCGAACCTCATATGCATTGCTGACACTTCCCGCTTTCGCAGTAACTGTACCCTGCGTTACCGGTCCGCTTGCAGTAATATCTTCATTATTATCACCCAGATGATAGGTCACAACCTGACTCCCGATTAAATCTCTGGGATTATCATCGATAAATCTGCTGCCGGCGCCGGTATTTTCCGATACGACCTCCATACGGTTAATGTTTACCCATTGGATCACACCGCCGCTGTTATTGTATAATTCAGCTTTTATGTATACCGTGTCATGATTGTATGCGACGGATGTCAGGTCTACTTCTCTTGGTGTCGTAGGTCCGTTGGGTCCGGTATCATCTATCCAGGACCGTATCTGGTCCACCGGCTCCGTGCCATAGGTGATACCGTCCGTACCGGCATAAAGCTTGACATAATTTGAATCACCCATAATAGCCCTACCCTGCCAGGTTAAATGAAAATTGGTAAAGGTCGTATTCTCATCCGACTGAAACTTCCATATGACAGTACCTAACATACTATAATCAGACGGAGCGATGGCATCTCCGCCTTCTTCAGGGAGTACGGTTAGCCTTTGCGTATTTACAACATATGCCACATTGGGACTGCCGCTCCAGGAAGCTGATGTAAAATCCTCCGAATAACTGCCCGGTGCACGTGCCTCATTCGTACCGGTATCCACCGATACGACCTCCATACGGTTGATGTTTACCCATTGGATCACGCCGCCGCTGTTATTGTATAATTCAGCTTTTATATATACCGTGTCATGATTGTATGCGACGGATGTCAGGTCTACTTCCCTTGGTGTCGTAGGTCCGTTGGGTCCGGTATCATCTATCCAGGACCGTATCTGGTCCACCGGCTCCGTGCCATAGGTGATACCGTCCGTACCGGCATAAAGCTTGACATAGTTTGAATCACCCATAATAGCCCTGCCCTGCCAGGTTAAATGAAAATTGGTAAAAGTCGTATTCTCATCGGACTGAAACTTCCATACGACAGTACCCCGCACGCTATAATCAGACGGAGTTATGACATCTCCTCCTTCTTCGGGAAGGGCGGTAAGCCTTTGCATGTTTTCCGCATTAACTACATTGGGACTGCCGCTCCAGGAGGCTGATGCAAAATCCTCCGAATAGTTGCCCGGTACACGTACCTCACCGCCGTCCGTGGCTCCCAGTGCATTTGTGGCTAAGAATAAATTGTTTAGCGGAACAATGCTGACAATGAATGAAAAACATAACATGCTTGCAATAAATAGTTTTTGCTTCTTACATTGCTTCATATTAACCTCCATATGCCCGTTTTCAGGCATTCTAATCAGTGGGCAAAAAGCACGCTCCGTGCTTTTTACCGTTGAAAACGCTCTTTTTTCACACTTCTCCTTGTGAAATATACGATCAACAACTGTAAAATAACATAAATATCAGTTATGCTCCATACCATAAACAGACAATAATATCCTTATTTTAGACACAAGCACTTTTCAGGCACTCTGGAATATACGGCTGGCTGCAATGGACCGCTGTTCACAGAAGGTAATCATGCGCCATGGACAAAAAGGCACTCGATGTCCAGGTATAAGCCATGTCACGCAGGCCCTTTCCGGTCAGGGCGTCAAAGTTCTCGGCAAACCCGCTGTCTTGTATCATACGGCAGAACTTTTGCGTAACTTCCTTTACCAGCTCCACTTCCCCGCACTGATATAATCCGTCCAGGAGTATCATGGTGCTGGGTGCCCAAATAGGTCCTCTCCAGTAACCATCCGCCACATAATGCCGGCTCTTCGGACTCTCGGTTGCATAACCGAATTCCGTCAGGAATTTGTCGCTTTTTAATACTTCAATCATCCTGTCCCGTATTGCCTCAGGCAGCCTCTTTCCTAATACGATTGCTTCATATAATATCAGGCTGTCATTCTCCACTATCTCATGGGTCACATTCCTGACCGCCTTGGGAAGATTATTCTCAAAGCAATGCCGCAGCATATCCGCAAGCATTTGCTCCGATCTTTGCTTCCACAGCTGTGCCTGCTTATTCTTCTCCAGCTGTATCGCCAGCCGTTCCAGCGCTTCCATCTGAAGTATCAGATACGCCTGAAGTTCAGGAAGCTCAACAGGAGGCAGTACACTGAATGCCGTTGAATTATCCCAGCCTGAGTCATTTCCATGATTATATTCACAGATGCCGTCATGATCATGGTCCCGGTATTTCAGCCACCACTCTGTCCATTTTGCCAGACGTCTGTACCCTTCTGCCGCCTGCTTATCTGTGAGCTTCATATGCCTCATCATCTTCAGCAGAGCCCAGCCGTGGATCGGCGGCTTGCAATAATTCCAGACAATATGCACATCGTTGACGCTATCCGGGATCAGCCCTGTCTTATCCTGATGGTCAAACATCAGCATAAGCTGATCCCAGGCCTTGTCCGGGTGCCCATAGGATAATGCTACGGCATTAAAGCAGTGGTCCCAGCTCCATACATTACACATCCAGTTCTTTGACATGTACATGGCATCTCTTGTTAAAAAGCCGTCCTTTCTGACGATACCCGACCAGTTCAGGTAAGAGGCCGTCTCCCGCTCCTTCTCAAACTGCCTGGGAACGGCGGGCATTGCCTGATGGAATTTTTGAAATTCTTCCGCTGTTTTCCGGCGGCACTGTTCATAGGAATGGACCTCAGGCTTTCCGTCCCATTCCGTTTCAATCTCCTTAAGAACAATCAGCAGTCTGCCTTCCTGTGCCCGGAATTTCAATCTGCTGTATTCTGCCGTACTTTCCTTCCATTTCTGATCAACCGCTGCGTTTCCCTCCTGCGCCCAGATCAGGTATCTGCAGTTATTCTTAAAGCAATTGGCCATGTAACGGACCTGATCCTTGCAGGGTATTTCATAAATATAATCATAATGGGCATCCTTGGTTAGAAAATCAAAGGTAATACCCGCCCCATCACCCATTCCCCGAAACAGAAGCGTTTTATCATCCGCAAAGCATATTTGGATCTGAGCCTTCCTCATGTTGAGCCGGAGCTCCGTCGGAGCAGCTTCACAGGTATATTCCGCTGCCTTTCCCTCTTCCTGCGGTATGAGCTTACTGATAAAAGGAACCGTCTTGGAGGCATGAATTGTCCTCAGGTAAAGTCCGGGTTCATTTCCATATCCAAAAAAATCTGCTTCATTATCCGATATGACCATATAAGATCTTTCTTTACTGAACGGTATCATTTTCAAATCAAATAACATTAACAATTCCTCCCTGCAAATTCCTGTGATACGACCTCTTTCCGTTTACAACGATTTCCTGGCCACCTGTCATCAATACTCCTGTCATGCCATCCGGTACTTCAATATCCATTCTTACTCCCTGCGGGAGCCGTTCCCAGGATACCTGTACTCTCCCTTTTGGAGTGTCATGCCATCCGCAGGCATAATCCAGTCCGGTTGGAAACACCGGGCTTATTATAACCTCAGACACATTCATTCCTGACGGATTAATTTGAATCCCCGCAAGCCGCTTAATAAACCATGCGCTGATATCCCCCCACATGTGATGATTAAGGCTCGCCACCGTTCCCCCTTCCCTGTCAAAGCTTTCCCACAGGGTCGTTGCGCCGCGGCTTACCCAATTGCCGTAGGAAGGGAAATCAGTCCTGGTAATCATATGATAAGCCAAGTCTGCATAACCATGCTGCGCCAATACATGAAATATGACCCTTCCCCCAATAATTCCGGTATCGATATGGTCATCTTCCTTATGGATAAGCCGGACTAAGGCTTCCACCGCTCCGGCTTCCTCCTCTTTGTCAAACAGGCGGTAATACAGAAATACGGCCTGGGAGGTCTGGCATTCACCGGCTGCCGTCATATTGTCATAATCGATGAGATGCTTACGTGCGCTTTCCCTGAACTCTCCGGATAAGCGCAATGCATATTCCTGTTCCGCATCACACTTTATGGCTTTAAATATGATGGAGGCCTTACGGCACAGATCAACTGCAAGTGCCGTATCAGTAACTGCCACGGGAGCTTTAAAATCCCTTACATCATGTCCGGCAGGGCACCAATCACCCAGGCCGATATCCAATAACCCTTTTTCATTCCTTGCGCAGGACAGATAATGGATATATCTCATAATTGCAGTTTTATTCTCATGCAGCACATCCAACCGGCCCCGGTATCGATACATTACATAGGGAAGATTGATGATTACCGAATCCCAGGCTGGTCCTCCCAGCCCCATTCCCCAGCCGCCGGTAGGAACAATTCCGGGAAGGCGTCCGTCCTCATCCTGAGCCTTCCTTATATTGCGCAGCCATTCTGTCCAGCTCCTTTCCGGCGCCAGATTCAGGATGGTGTGCTCCGCCGATAACTGTGCGTCGCCTGTCCAGCCATTCTTCTCCCTCTGGGGGCAATCCGTCGGAAAATGATAGAAGTTCGCAAGGGTCGATCTTCTTGTCAGCTCCTGCAGTTGATTGATCATGGGATCGGAACAGCTGAAACCGCCTCTTTCTTCCAACGCAGCATGCAGAACATGATAGGTAAGCAGCTCAGGAACCGCCTGCTCCTCTGTAATACCTGTCACATATACATAGCGGAAGCCATGATAGGTAAAGCTGGGCTTGTAATACTGCATACCTCTTCCGCTGCATATAAATCTGTCCCTCTGTACATATCCGTCAGGTACAAACTGTATATTCTTCAGATCCAATCTTCCATTAATCAGGTGCTCCCCATGCTCCAGAGAAACGGCCTGTCCTTTGGTCCCGCTGATTCTTAGCTCACAGACACCCGCCGTATTAATGCCGAAATCATACAGATAACCATCCTCGTATTTTGTAATGGCAGCCGGCCGGATTTGTCCAGCACATACAATGGGAAGCGCCTCACAGATACGCTGCTCTCCCCTGGGTGTCCCGGTTCTGCGGGCGTTATCCCATCCGGAAGCGTCAAAACCGATCTGAAGCCATTGTTCCGTCTCAAGATTTGAATCATAGTATTCGCCGCACCACAAATCATTAAATATAATAGGTGACGCATGGGTCTTAAAGGATTCATCGCTTTCTACCACAATGCTTTTGCCCGAGGCCAGGATTATGTTCATCGATAAGCTTAGCTTTGGTTCACTCTGAAATCCGGCTTTATCAAAGTCCCAGGTGTATCCGCCGAACGCATTTTGCAAGCCGTTTCCCAATATGATCCCGATCACATTGGTACCGGCCTGTATATATTCCCCGATGTCATATCGGTCAAAATAAACAATATCATCGGTATTGCTCATATAGGGAGCCAATGCTCCCTTTGTTATCTCCGTCTCATTAATAAATACACGGTAAAAGCCCAGGCCGCAGATGACTAATTCACCCGATGCCGCTTTAGCTTCGATTTGAAATGCTTTTCTGAAATAAGGCGCTGCCACATAATGATCAAAGGAGCATCGTTCCTCATTTGCAGATATAAAGTTGGAATATCTCATATAAGTCCTTTCCTTTCTCCCAAGCTGGCGGTACTCCTTAAAACCATTGAAATTTATGCAATGCTGTACTAAGCCTTGATAGCACCGGAGGTAATACCGGCGATAAAGTATTTCATATTAAGGCTGAAGAGAACGATGAGCGGAATGGAAGCAAGAACAAATCCGGCAAACATAGGTCCGTATTGAATCTGCTGTAAATCCCGGAAGGAGTACAATCCAAGGGTAATCGTCTTCAATTTGTCACTGGAGGATAAGGTAAGCAACGGCCATAGGAAATCATTCCAGCTATTTAAAAATGCAATAAGCGCTAAAGAAAATACCGTCGGTTTGGTCAGGGGGAAAACCACTCTCGTAAAAATCGTTTTATGACTCGCACCGTCGATCAGGGCGGCATCAAATAAATCCCCCGGAATACCTTCGATAAATACTCTCAGGATAAGAATAAATTGTATCTGAGCCGATGCCATATCGGGCAGAATAACGGCAAAGAAGGTTCCGATAAGATTAAGCTTATCAACCAGAACAAACATCGGAATCAGAGTCAATATCCCGGGTATCATTAAAAATGACAAAACGAAGATATAGATTGCATTCTTAAACGGAAACTCAAAGCGGGCGAATACATAGGAAGAGATAAATCCTACAACTGCGGTCCCAAGTACGGTAGATCCTGTGACGATAAGGGAATTTCCCATATAGCGGAATACCTTCCCCGAAGCCTGTACATAATTACTGAAACGTAACGCGGTATTTAATATAAACGGATTAACGGAAATCTCCACATTGTTT
>JAFADH010000378.1 GCA_023424995.1 Bacillota bacterium
CCATCCGGCTTCCTTCAGATTCGTAGTCACCCACGACACCCTTGCCATTGGCTATGTCCTTCCTACTACCAGGCGGACTCGGGACTCACACCCGTTGAAACGTGCGCCCGCCGGGCGCACTATAAAATACCTGCTGTCTGCTGACACACAAGTCAGCAGACAGCAGGTATTTATAATTCAATATCCATGTTTTAGATGTATCAAAATTATTCGGAATACTATCTATACTTTTCTTCAAAGACTCTCAGGATTTCATCACAGACATCTCCCATATGCCGCAGAATCGCAGCAATCTGTGCCCGGAATTCATGTGTTTTGAACTTGTCCATTGGCGGGAAGAAATCTCCGTGCAACGCCCAGATTTCGTCTTTATATTGTTTCATTTTTTCATATACCGGTATAAGCTTTACTGCCATTTCTAAGTCCGGATATTGTTCAGCCGCAGTTTTTATATAATTATGTGCGTCACTTGTGCAGACACAGCAATAGGGTGAACAATGTATATTCCAGCATATTTCTCCAAGCTGATCCTCCGTTATCAATAGATGATTTGATGGCATTCATTACTGCCTGGAAATTCTTTTTAATTTGTGTATTGGAAAGATAGATGCAATTATATCCAAAAGCAGCATAGGCCTTTTTTACAAGTTGAGGAACAAAAAAATAGTTGGTTACGCCGCTGTCACACGGTCCTTCCTTTGAATATAAGTATGTGAACATATCACCGGTGAAAGCAGCTCCAAATATCCGTCAATAAAATTTTAGGCCAGCCCATACGGAAAGCTTAAATCCAATTCAAATGCTCCTCAAGGCAGTTTATTTTACCTGTTGACAGGAAGCCATAATTCCATGTAGACAGCGTCAGGAGCATTGCTATAATACATCTCAGCTGAAAACATCTCCATGACCAGGCCGTGCTTTTCGAGCCACAAGCCGCTGTACTTCAAGGCCTTGTTCAGCGCCACGGTGGTAAGCTCATAGAAATTCTCAGCCTCAAATCCGCAGACTATATATTCCCGCGCAGGCAGCTGCCAAATCTGAAAGTGTTCGTCCGTTGTTCCGGTCTCCACCTCAGCACCTGCAAAATAGGTAAAGCTGCCTTTCGGGGCATCCCCCATATAGGCAACGCCTAATTCACGCCCATTGGGAATCCGCGGAATCCTGTCTTTTTCCCGGTGAAAACGATTCCAGATCTCACCTGGAATATCAACACCGGTCGACTCGCCGACAGGGACCTGACCTGCCACAGGAACATGTCCGAACACTCCCATAAAATCAATGGGCTCATGCAAGGTCTTCCGGTTTATCTCTAGAACCAGCCCGTCGCTGATCAGAGGGACACCCTCGTCAATCAGGGTATACCCAAGCAGCAGGTCAGGCTTGTCAAACTGATTGAGGCCCACCGGGTTCTCCCGGTATTGCTCGGGCGTAATGCCAAACGCTTCCTTAAAGGCTCTTGTAAATGTTTCATGACTGCCAAAGCCATGCTCCAATGCAATGTCCAGAATACGGTTCTTTCTGTTTTTCAATACATCGCCGGCCCGGGCCAAGCGTCTTAGCTTGATGTACTCCCTTACCGGCTTTTTAACAAGCCGGGAGAACAGCCGCTGGTAATAAAACAGTGACAGAGACGCGGTCTCCGCCAATTCCTCGATTGTGATATTTTCTCCTATATGCTCCTCAATATGCTCCAGAGTTTTTTGGATTGCTTCCCATGCGTGCATTTTATGCACCTCCTTCATGGACAGGATAACACAAATTATTTTTATACCGCTTGACGGTATCTGCCTTTTTTTAATATATTTCTGTTTCGCAGCATCATCCTGCATTTTTACCCGGCTAATTCAAGGATAGACTCACAGCATTTTTCTCCATTGGAACTAATCGGTGTAAACAGTATTTGTTCGACATTTACCTTATTTGGCCTCCGTTTCGAGGAGACAATCGAAGATACGTTGATCTATCTTCTTTAGACGTTCAATATATGCGGCAACCTTTTCACGGACGGAGTGGTCACACAGCATCGAAAAATCTGTGATGGCAGGGTCAACACATTCATTTAAATAAAGCGTACTGTGGTTTGCACCCGGGACATTTTCGCCTAAATGCTCTATCACAGTAAGGATCGTTTCATTCACGATGCCGGGATATTGCTCGGCCATCCGTTTTAAATAGCTGTGCAAATGGTTACGGTAATAATTTAATAATAAGATACCGCAAGGTTCTAAAAGCACGGCCCGGTAATTCATGTCGCAGCCTTCAAGCCACCAGTTATCATCCAGCAGCCATTGCACCATATCGTCAAAAGCGGCGGAACCGTTAAAAAATGCTTTCGCTTGTGTGGTTTCTGTTCCTTTTTCTTTGAATATCTTAGCGGATTTCTGAATATGCCGGTAGGCTTGTTTACCGGTCAGGCGTTCTCCGGTTTTTTCACCGATTACAACAAGTCCGCAGCACTTATCATACCAATCCTCCGTATAATAATACTTTTCGTTGTCATACCCCTCCGGTATACCTTTCGGCGACCAATACGCGCGCA
>JAFADH010000319.1 GCA_023424995.1 Bacillota bacterium
ACGGTTGTAGTTGCCGGTATTATTGTTAACTTTTTGTCTCCCTCGTCCGGTATTGTGAATTCAATCATAAAGCAATTGGGAGGAGAACCAATCTATTTCCTTGTGAAACCGGAATGGTTTCGGCCCATTTACATATTACAGGGAATTTGGACGGGCGCAGGTTTTGGATCTATTATGTATTATTCGGCACTTTGCTCCATTGACACATCGCTGTATGAAGCTGTTGCAATTGACGGCGGAAGCCGTTTAAAGCAGCTTTGGCATGTAGCGCTTCCGGGAATCCGTCCAACGATTGCCGTTATGCTGATCCTGCAGATTGGTAATCTGCTAAATGTCGGCTATGAGATGATAATACTGCTCTATGAACCTGCAACCTATAAAACAGCAGACGTTATCAGTACCTATATGTACCGGGTCGGCATGGAAAACGGAAACTATTCAATGTCAACGGCAGTTGGACTGATCAATGGAGTTGTTTCGCTTATTCTTGTGATAACGGCAAATAAGATTTCAAAAAAAGTCAATGAAGTCAGCATTATATGATGGAGGAATAGTATGCAGCTTTCGAAGGGTGAAAAGATATTTCAGGTTATAAATTATTTGTTTATGTTATTCGTGTGCTTTATTGCAATCTATCCGTTATGGTATACGCTGATTGCATCCTTCTCGGATCCGGTAGCCGTAGCCACCGGTGTGGTCAAGTTTTGGCCAAAGGGGTTGGAATTAGCCGCTTACAAAAGGGTGTTCGGAGAAAGGGATATCTGGGTATCCTATGGTAATACCGTCTTTTATTCCATCTTCGGAACATTGGTCAGTATGGTATTGACTACCTTGGGAGCTTATGCATTATCGAAACCAAGACTTTACGGACGCAGAGTGATTAATTTTATCATTATGATATCCATGTGGTTTGGAGCCGGGATGATGCCTATGTTCCGTAATTTTAACGAATTAGGCCTTTATGATACGCGGCTTGCAATAATTTTATGCGGTGCGATCAGTACCTTCTATGTGATTTTGCTGCGTACCTTTTTCGAAAATGTAGAGCAGTCCATGGAGGAGTCGGCAAAAATTGACGGCGCAAGCGACTGGTACATTCTGCGGAATATTTATCTGCCTCTTTCCAAACCGGCGGTTGTTGCAATTGCATTATATTACTTTGTGGGCCGCTGGAACTCTTACTTCTGGAGCATGCTGCTGCTGAAGGATCAGAATAAGATTCCTCTGCAGGTTATATTGAGAAGATTAATTGTAGAAGTATCTTTTAATATTAATAATGCCGTGGATACAAGTGCCAATAATATGACGGAGCAGACTTTCATCTATGCAACTGTTGTAATTGCGGTGCTTCCGATGCTTATTCTGTATCCGTTTATACAGAAGTTCTTTACAAAGGGGATTATGGTGGGAGCAATCAAAGGCTAAGCCACTTTATAATCATATATAAATTAAAAAGGGAGGTTACTATGAAAAAAAGAATTTTAGCATTAACAATGACCGCGGTTTTGACCGCCGGCCTTCTGGCGGGATGCTCCGGAGAAAAGAAACAGGATAATGCGAGTAACGGCAGCATAACCCAGACTCCGACGGAGGCGGTAAAAGAGGGTTACAATGGCACCGATAATCTGCTGGTTTCAGAGGACCCGGTAACAGTCACATTATTTTATGCTTTTGGTGCTAACGGCGCGCCAACCGGTGATTCAAAGGTATGGAAGAAAGTAGCGGAAATTACGAATGTTACTATGGAGAATATTGCAAACCAATCAATATCGGATGATGTCCAGTCTTTGAATACAATGCTGGCGTCCAATGAATTACCGGATTTGATTCAGGGCAATAGAAATAATATTAATCCTTTAATTGCCCAAGGTGTATACATGCCTCTGGATGATCTGATAGCGGAATATGCGCCTAATATTCAGAAATTCCTGCAGGATTATCCGGAAGCTGTAAACGTGGGAGTAGGCACTGACGGTAAAATGTACCTGATACCGGGAACACTGGGTGGCAGACCGGGACAGACATTACCGTCTATGGGTTATTTCCTCCGTAAGGACTGGATGGAAAAGCTAAATCTTAAGGTACCCACAACTTTTGAAGAATATAAAAATGTTTTATATGCCTTCCGTAATAATGATCCCAACGGAAACGGTAAAAAAGATGAAATTCCCTTCTTTCACCGTGACATGGGAATGGGTATTAATACCTTGCTTCAGCTATGGAATGTTCATGACTATTTTTATATTGACAATGATGACAAAGTATACTTTGGTAAAGCAGAAGAGAAATATAAGACAGCACTTGCAGAGCTGACCCAGTGGTATAAGGACGGTATCATTGATCCCGAGATCTTTACCCGCGGCTCAAATGCCCGTCAGGATCTGCTTGGCAATGACATCGGAGGTGCTACCATCGACTGGTTCTCTTCTACGGGGGCAGTAAATGATGCAGTAAGAGATATGGTACCTGATATTGATTTTGCGGCAATCGCTCCGCCTGCTAATAATAATGGCGATGTAGTAATGTTTTATGGCCGTAACTCGCTGCATCCCAGTGCATGGGGCATATCCTCCACCTGTAAGG
>JAFADH010000328.1 GCA_023424995.1 Bacillota bacterium
TTCTCATAATGCTCCCTCTTACGGATCTCCTGTTGGATACCAGCTTTCGCGCAGTTTCTTTTGAATCTGCGGAGAGCACTATCTAATGTTTCATTATCTTTTACGATAACATTTGACATAGTCTCACACCTAACCTCCCTCCAGTTGTGGAATGTGCATATACAACTGTTTGGGTATTTTTTGAATAGCACTAGAGTTATTATAGCACATATTTGCATTTCGTCAACAGGTATTTAAGCTCCCGTCCAAAATTTAACCTATTAGCTATATTATTCTAGGTAAATCAATATCAGGTATTATTTTGTGTTTTTCCAAAGATTGCTTCCAATCCATTTATTATTTGTATTGTTTTTTATAAAATTTGTGATAACAATACATCTTTTGCTTTTGCGATTGCCCCATCAATTCCTGCCGCATTCCTGCCGCCGGCCTGTGCCATGTTGGGTCTTCCGCCGCCTCCGCCGCCCACCAGGACTGCAAGCTCCTTAATCAGATTGCCGGCATGGGCGCCCTGCTTCATGGCTCCGTCGGTTGCCATGGCAAGAAGGTTGACCTTATCCGGTGCTGTGGAAGATGCCAGAATGATTACGCCCTCTCCAAGCTTATCCTTTAACTGGTCGCCAAGGTTACGAAGCTCATTCATATCGATATCCGGAAGCTTTACTGCCAATAATTTAACACCTTTTACATCGACTGCCTGGTTCATAACATCTCCCAGGGAGCTGTTGGCTAATTTGCTCTTTAGCTTTTCATTCTCAGACTTAACCGTCTTTAATTCGTCCAGAAGGCTTTCGATCCTGGAGGTTAACTGGGAAGGCTCGGTCTTGGCTGCCTTTGCAGCCTGATTCAATTCATTCTCCAATTCCCTGTAATATGCGAATACCCCGTTGCCGGTCAATGCTTCGATTCTTCTGACTCCGGCTGCAATACCGGTCTCGGACAGGATCTTGAATACGGTTATCACTCCGGTATTATTTACATGGGTACCGCCGCAAAGCTCCTTGCTGTATTCACCCATGGATACCACACGGACATCGCTGGCATATTTCTCGCCGAATAATGCCATGGCCCCTTCCTTCTTGGCATCCTCGATATTCATAACCCTGGTGCCTACGGCCAGGTTATTTGCAATCTGTTCATTCACCAGCGCTTCTGTCTGCGCAAGCTCTTCCGCTGTCAATGCGGAGAAATGTGTGAAGTCAAAACGCAGGCGGTCTTCATTCACCAGGGAACCGGCCTGCTCCACATGGGTGCCAAGGACAGTTCTCAAAGCCTTCTGCAAAAGGTGGGTCGCACTGTGGTTCCTGGCGGTAGCTGCTCTCTGCACAGCATCTACCCTGAGTTCCACACTGTCACCTGCCCTGAAGATACCCTTGGTTACGGTACCCACATGGCCGATCTTGCCGCCCTGAAGCTTGATGGTATCTTCTACTTCAAATTCGGCATCCTTCGCTGTGATAATACCGGTATCCGCTGCCTGACCGCCGCTGGTTGCATAGAAGGGAGTTTCCTTGACCAGGATGGTTCCCTTCTGTCCTGCAACTAATTCCTCCGCAAGCTCGGTTTCGGTTGTCAGAACTGTAATGTCCGAATGGTAAGTAAGATTCTCATATCCTACAAAGACAGAGGTGATTGCCGCATCGATCTGCTGGTACACCGTCTCTTCAGCTCCCATATAGTTCGTGGTTCCTCTGGCACTTCTTGCAGTGACCCTCTGGACCTCCATGGCAGCACGAAAGCCCTTCTCATCTACTTCAAAGCCTTTTTCCTCCAGAATTTCCTTGGTCAGGTCGAGAGGGAAGCCATAGGTATCATACAGCTTAAAGACATCATCTCCGGCCAGGATCCCGGCACCTTTCTTCTCCAATTCCTTCTCCATATCCGACAGTATGGTAAGTCCCTGGTCGATGGTCTTGCTGAACTTCTCTTCCTCGCTGGTAAGGAGCTTTAAGATATATTCCTTCTTCTCCTCCAGTTCCGGATAACCGTCTTTGGATTCACGGATCACGACCTTGGCAAGCTCAGCCATGAAGCTTCCGGAGATCCCAAGTAATCTTCCATGACGGGCAGCGCCGCGAAGGAGACGGCGGAATACATAGCCTCTGCCTTCATTGGAAGGAATTACGCCATCGGAAGCCATAAAGGTTACGCTGCGTACATGGTCTGTGATCTTACGAATGGATACATCCTTCTTCGTATCCTTCTGATACTGCGTATGGGCTAATTCACATACCTTATCCCGTACCGCCTTCACCGTATCGATATCAAATAACGAGAACACATCCTGTACCACTACTGCAAGCCTCTCAAGACCCATACCGGTATCGATGTTCTTATTCTCAAGCTCAGTATAATTGCCGTTGCCGTCCCCGTTAAACTGGGTGAATACATTATTCCATACCTCGATATAACGGTCACAGTCACAGCCTACGGTACATTCCGGACTCCCGCAGCCGTATTTCTCACCGCGGTCATAATAGATCTCGGAACAGGGACCGCAGGGTCCGGTGCCATGCTCCCAGAAGTTGTCCTTCTTGCCGAATCGGAAGATTCTTTCCGGCGGGATACCGATCTCCTTCTCCCATATTGCAAAGGCCTCATCATCCTTCTCATATACGGAAGGATAGAGACGGTTCCCATCAAGTCCTACTGTCTCGGTCAGGAATTCCCAGGACCATGCGATAGCTTCCTTCTTAAAATAATCTCCAAAGGAGAAATTGCCCAGCATCTCGAAGAAGGTACCGTGTCTTGCGGTCTTGCCCACATTCTCAATATCACCGGTGCGGATACATTTCTGACAGGTAGCCACACGCTTTCTGGGCGGTATCTCCTGTCCGGTAAAGTATGGCTTTAAGGGTGCCATACCGGAATTGATCAATAATAAGCTGTTATCATTATGGGGTATCAGCGGAAAGCTGTTTAATACCAGATGTCCCTTGCTTTCAAAAAACTCCAGGAACATTTTCCTCAGTTCGTTCACTCCATATGCTTGCACTTTCGTTGCCTCCTAATATTATAAATATCATACTCGTATAATTTGCTAATTCAATTACTTCTTATTGAAATAAATATTAACATTTTCTTTTATATAATGACTGATTTATTATTTTGTCCGGTGCGATCTATAGCTTCTCCGGATTCTACATATATTCCTGTCAGTATGCTGTCTGCTCCCGGGTCTGCATATAATCAGACCGGTTAAAGCCGATTAGGTTCAATTACCTTGTTTTATTTACTTCCTGTGGGCTAACTCTGTCGTAATATCTTCCCAATCAAGACCGCATTCCGCCATAAGAACCATCAGATGATACAGATAATCCGCAATCTCATAACGAAGCTCCTCCGCACCCGGATTCTTGGCGGCTATGGTTATCTCCGTAGCTTCTTCCCCGCATTTTTTAAGTATCTTGTCAATTCCCTTATCAAACAGATAGTTGGTATAAGAGCCTTCCTTGGGATGCGCCTTACGGTCCGTGATAATATCATAAACCGTGTTAAATACACGAAGGGTATCCGGATTCTTATATTCCTTCTTCACCAGCTCCGTATGAAAGCAGCTTTGCCTGCCGGTATGGCAGGCAGGACCGATCTGGAGCACCTTGGCCAGAATGGTATCCTTATCGCAATCAATCACTAATTCCTTCACATACTGGTAATGACCGGAGGTTTCTCCCTTGAGCCAGAGTGTATTACGGCTTCTGGAATAATAGGTCATCCTTCCGCCCACAACAGTCTTATTATATGCTTCTTCATTCATATACGCAAGCATTAATACTTCTCCGGTACGATAATCCTGTACTATAACCGGTATCAATCCATTGGCATCCTGCTTAAAATCGGAGAAAGGAAGCTTGCTCTCATATACATTGACTTCGATGCCATTTTCCTTCAACCCGTATTTGGCTTCCATAATATCTTTATTGCTGTAATAATTTGTGGCGATTCCCTCAACATTGGGGAGGGACAGCAGGTTATGGACGTTATTTCGTACCAGGCTGTCACGTATCAATACCTTCGCCGGTAAGCGAATGATGGCGTCCTTCACTTTATCGGATATAACCGTATGCTTTAACAGGACGGTCCCTATCTTATAGTCCGTTAAGCTCTTATACAGTGTCTCTCCCTCTGTTCCCAGGCATTCCAGCATGTCCAGCTCAAGGATGATCTTGTCCGGCCCAAAGCGTTCTGCCGCTTCTTTCACCACGCTTGATGAATCTATTAATGAATACCGGAGCATCGCAGCGGATGCGCCGGTATAGATTGCCTTTTTTACGTCCTCCAGCCGTTTTACATAGCTTCCGAGGATAATCGGAATATCGATTTCTCTGGTAAGCTCTTTGGCTAAGGATAAGAATTCCTCTCTTGCTTTCTCATCCCCGGAATAATTATAGATAAAAAGCTCATCCGCTCCCCGCCGGGCATAATCCTTTGCCTGCTCCGTCACGGCAGCCGGATCCTCATTCTCCGCATTAATATAGGGGATGATTTTTTTGTAAGCCATTCCTCTGCTACCTCCTGTAAGTATTGCTTCCCTCATGGTGATAAATTGTATGAAATCTATTTATTCTTCTCGTATAATGCAACTGCCTGCTTTAAGTCGATCCGGCTTTCGTAGAGCGCCTTGCCTATAATAGCGCCATAGATCTTATTCTCTTCTAATAATTCCAGGTCCTTCATGGAGGACACGCCTCCGGAAGCTATGATATTAAGTCCCGTAGCTTCGGCCAGCTCCCTCGTATATTCTATATTCGGCCCCTGCAGCATCCCATCCTTTGAAATGTCCGTATACACGATAGTCTTTACTCCTAATTTCTTCATATCAAGCGCCATGGCTACCGCCTGAAAGCTGCTCACCTTCTCCCAGCCCTCAATGGCTACCATGCCATCCTTGGCATCGATACCGATTACTATTCTTCTGGCGCCGAAGGTCAGGACCGCTTCTTTTATAAATGCAGGATCCTTTACCGCTTTCGTTCCGATTATAACGCGTTCTATCCCAAGATTTAATTTATTCTCAATATCCTTTATGGTACGGATCCCTCCGCCTACCTGTATGGGAACATGCACCTCCGATACGATGGACCTGATTACGTCGTCGTTCACCGAATGGCCGACCAGTGCTCCGTCCAGGTCCACAATATGGATAAAGGAAGCCCCGTCAGCTTCCCATTGTTTTGCTATTTTAAGCGGTGAATCAGAATAAACAAGAACATCCTGAAAACTTCCCTGTCTGAGTCTCACACATTGTCCGTTCTTAATGTCAACTGCCGGAAATAATCTCATAGTGCACCTTTGCCTTTCTCTATGGTATCTGTCTGTGTCCTGATAAAAGCCCTTAATCTATGGAGCCTTTGGTAGATAATACCCCATGAATTCTGTCATCAAAGCGGCTGGCTTCATCCAATGCTTTGGCAAATGCCTTAAATGCGGCTTCGATCATATGATGGTTATTGCCGCCGTTCAACCTCTTAATATGCAGGTTCATTCCTGCCGTATAGGATATGGCATAGAAGAATTCCTTCACCAGCTCGGTCTCCATATATCCTACCTTATCCGACGTGAATTCCAGGTCATAGGCCAGATAAGGCCTTCCGGACAGATCCACGGCGCAGAGTACCAGTGTCTCATCCATGGGCAGAATAAAAGACCCGTAACGCCTGATTCCCTGTTTGTCTCCCAGTGCCGCCTTAATTGCCTGTCCCAGTACAATTCCGGTATCCTCCACCGTATGATGGGAGTCAACATACAAATCACCCTTAACTGCAAGCTTCATATCAAAAAAGCCATGCCTCGTAAAGCTTTCCAGCATATGGTTAAAAAATCCGATCCCTGTCTCGATCTGGGATTTTCCGCTCCCGTCCAGGGCAAATTCCATACTGATATCTGTTTCTCTTGTCTTGCGGTTGATTACGGTTTCTCTGCTATTCATCGGCTCCATCCTTTCGTATTTATTATACAATATGAGCTATAAAAGTCAACTTGCGACTGATCAGTCTTCGAAGCGGACTGCTATGGAATTGGCATGTGCCGTCAGTCCTTCGGAGTTGGCAAAGGTTACGATATCTTTATAAACCGACTCCAGCGCTTCCCTGGTATAAGAGATAATGCTGGATTTTTTAATAAAATCATCCACGCTGAGAGGTGAGAAAAACTTGGCCGTACCGTTGGTAGGCAGCACATGGTTGGGACCCGCCATATAATCGCCCAGAGGCTCGCTGGAATATTCCCCGATAAAGATAGCGCCCGCATTCTTAATCCCAGTCATGACCATGAAAGGATCTCTGGTCATAATCTCCAGGTGCTCGGAGGCGATCTCATTGGCCGTATGGACGGCCTCCTCAAGATCTTTGGCAATCAGTATATAGCCGTAATTATCCAGGGACTTAAGCAATATCTCTCTTCTGGACAGCTGTGCCGCAAACCGGTCGACTTCCTCCGATACCTTCCCGGCCAGCTCTCTGCTGGTCGTAATAAGGATTGCGGAAGCCAGTTCGTCATGCTCTGCCTGGGACAGAAGATCGGCAGCCACATATCTTGGGTTTGCCGTCTCATCCGCCAATACCAGGATCTCACTGGGACCTGCGATGGAGTCGATGCTTACATGTCCGTATACTGCCTTTTTAGCCAAGGCCACATAGATATTACCGGGGCCTACGATCTTATCCACCTTGCGGATACTCTCGGTACCGTAAGCCAGTGCCCCGATGGCCTGGGCTCCTCCTGCCTTATAGATCTCCGTGGCACCGGCTTCCTTTGCGGCTACCAGTGTGCCTTCATATATCCTGCCGTCCCTGTCCGGAGGAGTCGTCATGGTGATCCGTTCCACACCAGCCACCCTGGCAGGAACGATATTCATTAATACGGAAGAAGGATATGCGGCCTTACCGCCCGGTACATAGACGCCCACGGAAGCAATCGGGGTAATCTTCTGTCCGAGTATGGTTCCCTTCTCCGTACTGTCAAACCAGCTGTACTGCTTCTGCTTGACATGATAAGCCTCGATATTGCGAATGGCTTTCCGGATGACCTTAAGCACTTCCGGATCGATCCTCTCATACGCTTCCGTGATCTCGGCCTCCGTCACTTTAAAATTATTCTGATCAATAGCAGCCTGGTCAAAACGTCTGGTATAGGCAAATACCGCCTGATCCTTATTCTTCTTTACATCCTCAAGAATTTCTGATACGGCATCGGCATATTCGTCATACTGATTGGGACTTCTTTTTAGCAGATTCTCCAGGATGTTCATCCTGGTTTCTGCATTCAACTCTATTATTCTCATAGGGTATCATCCTCTCTTACTTAACTTAATGCGGGTAATCTGTCTGTATTCTGAAGAACCTTCATTAATCGATTGTGCTACACATTATCCTGGACAACAGCTTTAAGATCACGGATCATCTTTGTGATTCTCTCATGCTCCATCTTCATGCTGACTTCATTGACAACCACGCGGGCCGAGATATTGCAGATATCCTCCAAAACCACCAGTCCGTTCTCCCGCAAGGTCGAGCCGGTCTCTACGATATCCACGATGACCTCCGACAGGCCCACAATGGGGGCCAGCTCGATGGAACCGTTCAATTTAATGATCTCCACCGTCTGATGCTTCTTATTATAGAAATAATCCTTCGCTATATTCGGATACTTGGTAGCTACACGGATCAATTCGCCGTGCTGCAATAATTTCTCCGCCGATGCCGGACCTGCCACGCACATTCTGCATTTCCCCATTCCCAGATCCACGACCTCGAACATTTTCCTGCCTTCCTCCAGAATGGTATCCTTGCCTACCACACCCATATCAGCCGCTCCGTATTCTACATAAGTAGGAACATCATTGGCCTTTGCAAGAAAGAACTTAAGCTTCAGCTCTTCGTTAACAAAGATCAGCTTTCTTGAAGACTTATCCTTGATTTCCTCGCAGGTGATTCCAATTCGTTCAAGTAATTCGAGGGTGTTCAGGGCAAGGCGTCCCTTTGCCAGAGCTATGGTTATATATCGCATCTTATCATCCCTTTCGCATGCACAGTGATCGGATAAGCCGCACCTGTTTTTCAGGGCAGCATCAATTCGCTCAGCGGAGGAGCGATCTGAAATCCGCCGGTAATTACATCGATTACCTTGATCTGCGTATCATTGTCAAAATACAAAATCCCGCCGGCACCTATGCGTTTTGCATATTCGATATATTCCTCAACTGCAATCCCGCATTTCGTCTTCTGCAGAATAATATTCATGCCTCCGAGACGAAAATGATTCGCCAGTGCGATTGCCTGCCTTCGGTATTCCTTCCCGTAAAGAATCAACGTATCCGAATCTTCCGGAACGGTTAACAGCTTCTGTCTCGTCAAAGCAAGCATCAGCTGATCTACGACAATGGCAAGCCCGATTGCCGGCGCATTCTTGCCGAACTGGCAGACCAGATTATCATATCTGCCGCCGGTAGCTATGGCATCACCGGTTCCGTAAGTATACGCTTTGAAGATGATTCCCGTATAATAGTTGAACTTGCTCAGCATGCCCAGGTCATAGGTGATCAGGTTCTCGTAGCCGTATTCGGATAATATGCCGTACAGCTTCTCCAAACGTTCAATAGCGCTGATGGCACGTTTATTCGAAGTTAAGCTTTTCGCGTAGGCAAGGATATCAAGTGTTCCGAAAAGCTCCGGAAGCTTCAGCAGTATGGTCTTAAGCTCCTCGCTTATATCCTTGGATTTTACCATATCCTCCACACCGAACAGGTTCTTCTTCTCAATCAGCTCCCTCAGATTGGATATCTCCTCTTCCCCAAAGCCCGCTTCCAGGGTCAATGCCCGAAAGAAATCCGCGTCACCGATTTCCACCTGGAACTCCTTTAAGCCGGATTGCAGCAGGCATTCTATGGTCAGAGCCAGCATCTCGGCATCAGCCTCGATGCTGTCATCATTAATCAGTTCCGCTCCCAGTTGTGTTACTTCCTTTAATTTCCCCTGATAGCCTGAGTTATTAATAAAGGTATTCCCCATATAACACATTCTTATGGGCAGCTTCTCATCCTTATAATACTTCGCAACGCAGCGCGCAATGGAAGGCGTAATATCAGGTCTTAATACCAGAGTGTTGCCGTCCCGGTCGAAGAATTTATACATATCCTTTGAAGAGACTGTTCCGCGCTCCTGACTGAATATATCAAAGAATTCAAAGCTGGGAGTCTGTATATCCCGATAGCCGTAATGCTCAAACACGTGATGGAGCTTATTCTGCAATGCCAGCTTTGTGGAGCATTCGCTGTTATATATATCCCTGACTCCTTCCGGTGTATGTAACAGTTTTTCCTTCATAAGAGCACCTGGCCTTTCCTATAACTCTACAAATAACGGATTATGACGAACAAAGGGAAGAAATTTGTCCATTAGATCCGAGGTCTTCAATTTAATACTGGAGGTGTTGATGCACGGATGGCAGCCGATGTATTCATCCTTAAGCACATCCTTGTCAATCAGCAGCTGAACCTTATTATCCTTATCATGGATCAGTCCCATAACACTGACCGAACCCGGGGTAATATCAAGATACTCCTCCATAAAACCGGCCGGCGCAAAGGAAAGTCTCGCAGTCCCTATCTGCGCGGACAGCTCCTTGGTCCGGAACATCTTATTCCCCGGCATCATAAGCAGATAGAAATCCGTCTTCTGAGCATTGCAGAGGAACAGGTTCTTGCAGATATTAATCTCTAACAGACGGTCAATCTCATGGCAGTCTTCAATGGTGCCCGTAGCCTCGTGATCCAGACGGATATAAGGGATCTGAAGCTTTTCCAGGACATCATACGTCCTGTTCTCCTTTTCTGGTCTGGCGGAGGGCTCCGGTCTGCTTGTATAGAAGGTCCGATCTATTTGTATTTGCATGTATATCACCTTATCTTTCATCAAACGCTTTCACATGGTAACGTGATAATTAGTTACCATGTGAAACTTTGTTCAATTATAATTTATAACCTGTTTTATGTCAATCTGCTAAATAAAAAATTCAGTTACATCTATCTAAATGAAAATTTCAGTTACAATTCTAATGTTCACTCTCTCTGTGTTCCAGATCCTTATTCAGGGCTTCAAGATAATGAATGCAGCTGCCTCCCTGAAGCTTGATGTGATAGGAGGCATCAAGCTCCTCGTACCGGAAGCTTTTCCGCCCTCCGTTCACTGCACGCAGCCAGAATTCATACAGCTTTTCGAAAGTAAGATAATAATAAATATCGTGTTTCTTATAATAAATCAACAGGAACGCCACACCGCTCTGTGCCTCGAATTCTCTCATGAATTCGATCTGATGCTCATGAACATTGTTCATGGTGAATGTATCGACCGCGCATTCCTTGGCATCAAAGCACACCGGAATTCCCTGTACCACCCCTATGTAATCCACCGTACTTTTCTGCTCGAAATAGGCAAGTGTTATATGCCTGTTGTCCTTGTCGATATTAATGGGGGTGATGGGAGTCGGCACCTTTTGCATCAAGGCTAACCCCTTCTCCCGGTATCTGGTATTGGTAAGATTGATCATCTCCTCCAGCATGGAGCCTCGTAAGCCCCTGGAATTCCATGACGGCATAGCACCACCTCCTCCTTATATTCCATATTAGCCCGAAACCGTATGGCCCGGCTTAACTAATTAAATCATATGACTAAGCTTAACTAATCAAACAAATCTTTCCTGATCCTGGCAAATAAATCGGGTACCTCTGCTATAAATTCCTTTTCTGAAAGATAAGACAGCTCACCCTCAAGCTTTGGAAATACCATCCGGTAGGAATGCAATAATTGGTTGGACAAGCCATATTTCCTTTTAAAGAAATGGTTAGCCTTCTGTTCCCCATACTTAAAATCCCCAAGGACGGGATGTCCGATGCTTGCCAGATGGGCACGGATCTGATGGGAGCGTCCCGTTATAAGCTTAACCTGAAGCAGCGTATAGCTGCCGGCAGCTTCTTCCAGATGCTCCGCCTCCGGTGTGCCTCCGGCCTCACTCCCCCTGGCCGTACGCTTAAGCTTTCGGATATAGGCCTCCTCCCTGGCTACGGCTTCCTCCTTCCTTGCCGCCCCGGAATAAGCAACCGGTTCATATTCCGTGCAGATATATTCCGTATTATCTCTTTGGGCAGGATAGATCCGTACCTGATTTTTCTCCTCATCCTTACTCAGGTATCCTTCCATTCGTTTATGTCCTTCGACCTTCCCTTTGACAATGCAGAGATAGAATTTATTCAGGGAACGGTCCTTCAGCAGTTTTGCCATCTCCTGAAGCCCTGACAATGATTTGCCTGCAATCAGGATACCTCCGGTATTACGGTCCAGGCGGTTACAGACCGCAGGCTTAAAGCTCCTTAACTGCTCTGTTGCTATTTGTCCTGAGCTGAGCAGATAGGATATGATATATTCCACCATGGATACATCCTCCTTCTCGGCTTTCTGGGAGAGAATGCCGAGAGGCTTGTTAATAATCAGTATATGCTTGTCCTCATAGATGATCAGGGATTTAATGTCTACATCTGTCGTATTAATGACGGGCGCCTTGATCTCTTCGCTGAACTCCCTGATCGTATCCTCGGATAGAAACAAGGTTATCTCGTCATCTACGGCAAGCTTCTCCGAACCGTCTGCTTTCCTGCCGTTCAAAGTGATATTCTTCTTACGGAGCATCTTATACAGAAAGCTCTTGGGGGCTTTATTCAGTATCTTGCCCAACAGCTTATCAAGCCTTTGTCCTGCTTCATTCTGCTTCACATGTAATTGTCTCGTGATAATCTCCCTGCCTTTCCGGATAATATAAAATATGTCTACATAAATATTTTATGTTATTATAGGTGTTTTATTATATACTACTATTATAGAATCCAATTCCGACAGACCGTCTTGCTTGACCGATATAAAAGCTTTATGACAGAGCCTATAGATCAGTCAGCACCTCCGTGATCGAATTCACAAAGTAATCAGCCAATCTTATCTTCTCTTCCCTGTCTTCCTCAGAATAATCATCATATACCGCACATACCTTCATATTGGCATTCTTTCCTGCCATAACTCCATGAAGTACATCTTCAAATACAAGACATCGCTCCGGCTCTACCTTAAGGTCCTGTGCTACCAGCAGATAGATATCGGGAGAAGGTTTTCCTTTCTCCACCTCACAGGAGGTTCTGATGGAACTGAAATATTCCGTGATTCCAAGCTTCTCTATGACTAAATCCACCAATTCCCGGGAATTGCTCGTGGCTATGCCGGCGGGTATATTCTCCTGCTTCAGATATTGCAGAAGCTTGAACACTCCTTCCTTTAACGGGACTTCATGCAGATATTTCTCCCATGCCATATTGTTCCAGTCATCCTTAATCTTATCCAGGTTATCCTCTAAATTGAATCTTTTCTTAAAATATACGGCTGTCTCCGAGAAGCTCATACCCTCTATCTTACGCTGCAAATCCTCCGGCATGGCGATACCGTAGCGATCCAGATATTCTATATCTATACTCTTCCACATCCACATGGAATCCACCAAGGTACCGTCCAAGTCAAAAATCACTGCATCAATATCCATTAACATAATTATCATGCCCTTCCTTTTACCGTAGTAATGTATCTTATCTCTTCCTCTGTCAATTCCCTGTATTCTCCGGGAGCCAGCTTCGGATCCAGCAGAAGTCTGCCCATGGATAAACGCTTCAGATAGATAACTTCCTTGCCTGCCGCTTCAAACATCCTCTTCACCTGATGAAACTTCCCCTCCTGAAGCGTCAGAAGGATTTCAGAAACCTCATCACTTGATATGATTTCAAGTTTTGCCGGCATTGTCAGGCTCTCTTCCCCAATATTAACACCTTCCCTGAAAGCAAGGATGTCTTCCTCCGTAACTTTCCCTTGAATCCTTGCATAATAGACCTTATCCACGTGCTTCCCGGGAGATAACAGCCGGTGTGCCAGGTCGCCGTCATTTGTGAGCAATAACAGCCCTTCCGTATCCTTATCCAGCCTGCCTGCCGGAAACAGATCCTTTCTCTTTTTATCCTTGATCAAATCCAATACCGTCGTGTTTACATTATCCGTGGTGGCCGATACAACACCGGCAGGCTTATGAAGCATGATATAGATATAATCCGCATACACTACGGGCCGGCCGTCGAAGAAGACCGTATCTATTTCCGTACATATCTTCTGCTCCGGTCTATCGCAGACCGAACCGTTTACTTTAACCCTGCCGTTACGAATCAGGTTCTTCAATTCGCTTCTGGTACCGATCCCCATGTCTGCCAGATATTTATCAAGACGAAGCTTCAAAGCCATGATATCCTCCGATTTATGCATTAATACTATACCCATCTCCAGCCGGGCAAGTATTTATTCTTATAATGATTCTTAGCGATCTTCATCCATCCCAGTGGATGCTCACCGACACAGACCAGATACCAGCCATCCTTATAATCACCTTCAGGTTCAACCGCTTCACATTTTAAATACCGGATCACATTGGGATCATCGGCATTAAAACGGATTATATTATCATACTCTTCAGGAGACAGCGCACTGGCCAGTGCCTGGGACGGTTCAAACCGCTGCTTTTTCATCTCTCCCAGAAGCAGGCCCTGTCTTAAGATCCGTAATCCCTTTATATTAGGAAGTCCTTCCGGTATAAGATATACCCTGTCTTCCTGAGCTGCCAGCTGCTCCGGTTTATAGGGAATTCTCAAGGTTTTCATAAAATCCTGGAATTCCCCGGATAAAGCATTCTTTCCTTTGAACGGCCAGTCAGAATTGCAGGTGTCCGCCTGCTTCGGAGGATATATATACTCCGCAGTTTTATGCAATAATGCAGCAAAATGTCCCTCTCCGTTAATCCTGTGAGGCCATAGCCGCAGACAATGCTTCAGCTCTTCCTTCCCATCCGCCCATTCCGGTTTGCCCGTATCAAAGCCCTCATAAGAAATTCCTGCTTCCTTCTGTGCCCCGGGCTCCGGCAGAGCCTTCACCACCCGGAACTCAGGATACTGCTCCAACAGATACGAGACGGTTCCTTCGTTCTCCTCCGGTGAAAAGGTGCAGGTCGAATACAGCATATACCCGCCCGGCTTCAGCATCCTTGCGGCGAACAGAATAATTTCCTTCTGAAGCTTATTATAATATCCGACTCCGTATTGCTCCCAGTTCTTAATAATTGCCGGGCTTTTACGGAACATTCCCTCACCGGAGCAGGGCGCATCAATTAATATTTTATCAAAATATTCCGGAAAATACTCTGCAAGCTTATTCGGCGCCTCCGACACAACCAGCGAATTACGGATTCCGGACAATTCAATATTCTTAAGCAGGGCTTTGGCTCTGGAATTGCTGATGTCATTGGATACCAGAAGGCCTTCACCCTCAAGCCTTGCCCCCAGTTCCGTGCTTTTTCCGCCCGGAGCGGCGCAGATATCCAGAACCTTATCCCCTTTTGATATGGGCAGCAGGCTGGCCGGCGTCATGGCGCTGGGTTCCTGGATATAATACAGCCCCGCATAATAATATGGATGCTTTGCGGGCTGTTCTTTTCCGTCATAGTAATAGCCGTTCTTCACCCAGGGAATTCGACGTACGGAAAAAGGACAGATATGCTCGAATTCCTTCGGGGTAAGCTTCAGCGTATTTACTCTTAAGCCGCTGTAATGCGGTTTATTATAACACTGTAAATACTCTTCATACTCCTCCCCCAAAAGCTTTCTCATTCTGTCCTCAAAGGTTATAGGTAAATTCATCATTTCACTCCGATTCTTATATATCGTTCACTAATACGATGTATTAACGCAGGCTTTGCGCCCGGTATCTGGCTGAGATCATATCCAGCTCCTTGCTGAACCTGGCAAGCTCCGCCTGATCACCGTTCTGATATATGCGGAAAAAGTCATCCTGTATCTTAATAACCTCCTGCTTATTGGCTACCTTATATAGATTCTGTATGTTCGTAAGAATATCTGCCACGATATTCGCCTTAATTGTAAAGGAATTCTGCGCATCCATAATCTCATCCCTGACGACGGACATCTCACGGTCAAGAATCAAGACTGCTTCCGCCGCCGAGGACAGCCTTTCCCGGATATGCTCGGGCATATTCTGCTTGTACTTATATTGCAGGGAATGCTCTATGGTTGCCCAGAAGTTCATAGCCAGCGTACGGATCTGGATCTCTGCCTGTAGCTCCTTCTTCCCCTTCAGTGTTTCCACCGCATAAGAAACGATCAGATGATAAGACCGGTAACCGCTCTGCTTCCGGTTATTAATATAATCCTTCTCATTAACAATGGACATATCAGAGCGCCCCCGTATGATATCCACCACCTTATAGATATCTTCTACAAACTGGCAGATAATGCGGATTCCCGCGATATCATCTATTTCTTCCTCGAAATTAGTAAGATCAATCCCTTTTTTCTGTGCTTTTTCCAATATACTTGAGATGGTCTTGACTCTTCCGGTTACCAGCTCTATGGGTGAATATGCCCCTACATGCCGGTATTCATCGGTCATATGGTTGAATTTTGTTACCAGCTCATCTACGGCCAAGGAGTACGGGGCAAGTATTTCTCTCCAAAGTTGTATTTCCATCTGTTATCCCATGCCTTTCCCAGTATGAATTCCTATGCTAGAGCAAAAGCTTTCCACAATGTCCGCCGTTACGAACTGCCGCCCATAAGCGGCAGAAAGCAGTATTACCGCATCCGTCATTCCTCGATCATCAGTACGATCATGGACAGTACCGCAAGCCCGGCCGTCTCGGTTCTTAATATTCTTCTTCCCAGTGTAACGGGCTGAACTTCATGCTGCTCTGCCAGCTCAATCTCCGCTTCCTCAAAGCCGCCCTCCGGACCGATGAATATACCAAGAGTCCCATACCCGCCGATATCTCGCAGCAGCTCTCTGGTACGCTGCATCCCGCCGGCATTCTCATAAGGGATGATTGCTTTATCCATCTTATTCGCAGCTGCCAATGCTTCTTTATAGCTTATGACCGGCCGTACCGCCGGAATAACGCCTCTGCCTGACTGCTTTGCCGCTTCTTCGGCGATAGCCTGCCAGCGTTCCAGTTTCTTCTCTTCCTTCTTCTTATCCTCCAGCTTTATTATTACACGCTTAGTCATGACTGGTATAATCTCATTCACTCCGAGCTCAACCGCTTTCTGGATAATCAGCTCCAGCTTGTCCTTCTTGGGCAGACCCTGGAACAGGGTTATCTTAGTTGCCAGCTCGGTACCCGTATCTTCGGTGCGCATCACCTTAGCGGTAATCTCTGCCTCGGATACCTTATTTATTATACAATAACAGTCTTTTCCTTGTCCATTACAAATTATCAGCTCTTCTCCCTGTCTCATACGAAGCACGTTCTTAATATGATTTACATCGGACCCCGTTATTATAACCATATCCTCATGAATCTGCCCAGGCTTCACATAAAAACGGCGCATACCCCTCACCTCATTCCTTTCCTGATAAAATCAGTTCATAAAAACCTCCCGTCGGCACATAATGATACCGGCGGGAGTATTCTAACGATGAAGGCTGCAGCCATCACCGATGTTTTCAAGTACGGATTGTACCTGATGGCTATGTCTATGATTTTTGTGCTATAAATGACACCCAGTCATTCATTCTGTTAACTTCAAGTACCGTAAACCTGTTATATTCAAGAGCTTCCCTGACCGCCTGCTCCTTTGTATTGATAATACCGGAGCTGATGAAGATACCGTTCTGCTTCATATTCTCACCGATCACCCCGGATAGCGGTATGATTACGTCAGCAAGGATATTGGCCACCACAAGATCGTATTTCTCCTTGCCGGTCTGAGTCCGTATACCGTCATCCCCTATAATATTACCCGTTGTGAAGTATAAATTCCCGTCTTCCGTTAACAGACTGTTCACTCCGGCATTCTCCATAGCCGAAGCGGTTGCATTGGGATCAATATCGATTCCCAGTACTTCTTTGGCTCCAAGCTTCTTTGCGATTATGGACAGAATTCCGCTGCCGCTTCCGGCATCCAGTACAACGGACTCCTTATTAATATATTGCTTCATTCCGAGGATGCACAGCTTTGTGGTCTCATGGGCACCGGTTCCAAAGGAGGTTCCGGGATCGATCTCAATTATTATGTCCCCGTCCTTCCTGTCCTTAAGTTGTTCCCAGGTTGGTTTTATTACAATGGTGTCATCAACCCGAAAGGGCTTGAAGAAAGCCTTCCAGTTATTGATCCAGTCCTTATCCTCCGTAATCTCCATACGGATGGTGCCTTTGCCAATCTCCACGTACTGCTTTAAAGTCTCCAGGCCCTGATTAACCTTTGACAGAAGTTCCTGCGTATCTTCCCCTTCCTCCACATAGAAGCTTATCTTCGCCGTATGGTCATCCCTGGGTAATTCCGGAAGAATATCGATGAACATACGCTTTTTATCCTCTTCTGAAAGCTGTACATTATCACAGATTTCAATTCCGGCAATCCCAAGCTCACCCAGCATATCACTGATCAGATCAACAGCTTCCGTTGTAGTGTCCAAGGTGAATTTCGTCCATTTCATTTTTATTCTCCAAATCTTCTGTCATTCATTATTTAAAACTTTTATATATTTATTTGTTAATATTTGATAATACTACTCTTTAATTATCTTACAGTTTCAGACTTAAAATCTGCCTCCGGAATCATTTCCAGAATTTCTTCCTGCCCTTTTCGCTCTCTCCGTCCGGATTACTGCTCTTACCCGTCATGGCATCGTCGAATTTCTTTAAGAGCTCCTTCTGTTCCGAATTAAGATTGGTAGGGACCTGAACAACTAATGTAACATAATGATCGCCGCGAAGGGATTTGTTGCGTAAGCTCGGGACACCCTTCTCCCGGAGTCTTACCTTGGTATCGGTCTGGGTACCGGGTTTTACATTATATAAGATATCGCCGTCCACCGTATTAATCTTTACATCGCCGCCCAGAACTGCGGTCGCGTATGAGATGGGAGCGGTTGAGAAGATATCCTGATCCTGCCGCTGGAAGATCGGATGCCTGCTTACATCCACCTCAACCAGCAGATCCCCTCTGGGTCCTCCATTGGTACCGGGTTCTCCTTTTCCGCGGATCCTTACACTTTGCCCCGCATCGATACCGGCCGGAATGGTGACCTTGATCTTTTTCTTGCTGCTGATATAGCCTGTGCCATAGCAATCGGCACACTTTTCCTTTATAATCTTGCCGGTTCCCTTACAATCCGGACAGGTCTGTACATTCCGAACCATTCCGAACAGGGACTGCTGCGTATATACTACCTGTCCTTTACCGCCGCACTTGGGACAATTCTCGACTGTGGTTCCCGGCTTTGCACCGGTCCCGCGGCAGGTACCGCACTCATCCTTAAGAGTAAGCTCCAGATCCTTCTCTGTCCCGAACACTGCTTCTTCAAAGGCGATTCTGACAGCTGTACGAAGATTGGCTCCCTGCATCGGTCCGTTGCTGGGACGTCTGGTACGGCTTCCGAATAGGTCGCCGAAGATATCCCCGAAGATATCCCCCATATCCATACCGGAAAAATCAAAGCCTCCTGCTCCGCCTGCGCTGCCGTCAAATGCCGCATGCCCGAACTGGTCATAATTCCTTCGCTTATCGGGATCACTAAGTACTGCATAGGCTTCCGATGCCTCTTTAAACTTTGCTTCCGCTGCCTTATCCCCTGGGTTGGTATCGGGATGATATTTCTTTGCCAGCTGTCTGTATGCCTTTTTCAGTTCATCCTCCGTTGCAGAACGGCTGACACCTAAGACCTCATAATAATCACGTTTCTCTGCCATCTTCTCCTTCACCTTTCATAACGATTCATGAATTCATAATTTCAATAGAATTCAAGGCAAACAGGCAGTCATAGCTGACCGCCCATTTTAATTTCTTATATAATGAAGCAGATCAGCAGCCGGGATGCTATATCCTCACTGTCGTTGCACTTATCCGGGAACTTCCGGGATTGATTCAAGCAAGCTTGACACCCCAGAAGTTCCCGGCACTAATCTGCCTTATTGCAGCTTACACTTCTCTATAATCTCCGTCAACGACATCGTCGCCAAAGCCGCCTGCTTCTCCGGAGGGTCCTGCACCTGACATATCGGGACCGGGACCGCCCGCACCCGCACCGCTCTGCTCATACAGCTTAGCAAACAGCGCTTGTGCATCCTCCATCAGCTTATCCTTAGCCGCCTTAATATCAGCCACTTCACCTTCGCTCATAACCTCAGGATTAGCCTTCTCAACCAGTTCCTTCAATCTTGCAAGATCAGCTTCCACGGTCTCCTTGGCACTTGCATCAATCTTATCTCCGACTTCCTTAAGCGCTTTCTCTGTCTGGAATACCATGGAGTCCGCATCATTGCGAACATCTACCGCTTCCTTGCGTATCTTATCCTGTGCTTCATATTCGGCAGCTTCTCTAACCGCCTTATCAATATCCGTATCGGAGAGATTGGAGCTTGCAGTTATGGTGATGTGCTGTTCCCTGCCGGTGCCAAGATCCTTTGCAGATACATTCACAATACCGTTGGCATCGATATCGAAGGTAACCTCGATCTGAGGAACGCCTCTTCTTGCCGGAGGAATACCGTCCAGGCGGAATTGTCCAAGACTCTTATTGTCCTTGGCAAACTGTCTCTCACCCTGCACTACATTGATATCTACAGCAGTCTGGTTGTCGGCTGCCGTGGAGAAGATCTGGCTCTTCTTGGTAGGTATGGTTGTATTTCTTTCGATCAGCTTAGTAGCTACTCCGCCCAGAGTCTCGATGGAAAGGGACAGGGGAGTTACGTCCAGAAGAAGGATGTCTCCCGCTCCGGCATCGCCTGCCAGCTTGCCGCCCTGAATGGAAGCGCCGATGGCTACACATTCGTCAGGATTCAAGGTCTTGGAAGGATCCTGGCTGGTTAACTGCCTCACCTTATCCTGTACGGCAGGAATACGGGTGGAACCGCCTACTAATAATACCTTCTTAATATCGGAAGGAGCCAGTCCGGCATCACGAAGTGCGTTCTGTACCGGAACCACGGTTCTTTCTACCAGGTCATGAGTTAACTCGTCGAACTTCGCACGGGTCAAGTTCATATCAAAATGCTTCGGTCCTTCGGCGGTTGCCGTGATGAAGGGAAGGTTGATGTTAGTTGTGGTGGAAGAAGATAATTCTTTCTTGGCCTTCTCCGCAGCTTCCTTCAATCTCTGGAGTGCCATCTTATCCAGGGACAGGTCTACTCCGTCGGACTTTTTGAATTCATCGATCATGTATCTGGTTACTCTGTCATCAAAGTCGTCGCCGCCAAGTCTGTTATCACCGGAGGTCGCCAATACCTCAATAACTCCGTCACCGATATCGATAATGGATACGTCGAAAGTACCGCCGCCCAAGTCATATACCATGATCTTCTGCTCATGTTCATTATCAAGACCATAAGCCAGAGCGGCTGCGGTAGGCTCGTTGATGATTCTCTTAACATCAAGACCTGCAATCTTACCGGCATCCTTGGTCGCCTGTCTCTGTGCATCGTTAAAGTAAGCGGGAACCGTGATAACCGCTTCGGTTACCTTCTCACCCAGATAGCTTTCTGCATCTGCCTTCAGCTTTTGCAGGATCATTGCCGAGATCTCCTGGGGAGAATATCTCTTATCGTCGATCTTCACTCTGTAATCGGTACCCATATGTCTCTTTATGGAAGAGATCGTCTTCTCCGAATTGGTGACTGCCTGACGCTTGGCAGGCTCACCTACAAGACGCTCTCCGGTCTTTGTAAATGCAACCACCGACGGTGTTGTTCTTGATCCTTCTGTGTTGGCGATAACAACCGGCTTTCCGCCTTCCATTACGGCAACACATGAATTTGTTGTGCCTAAGTCAATACCTATGATTTTACCCATGTTCATTTCCTCCTATATTATATAACATATTTGTTGATTTATAGTTACTAGTTCACTACCTTTACCATACTGTGGCGAACCACCATATCATGATAAATGTAACCCTTCTGGAACTCATCTGTAATGATGTTCTCTCCCTGGTTCTCATCTTCACCGTGCATTACCGCATTATGAAGATTCGGATCAAATTCCTTACCCACCGCTTCAATAGGCTTTAGCCCGATCTGCTCCAGAGCCGTAACCAGCTGACGGTATATCAATTCTATCCCTTGTGCAAATGCGTCCTGTTTTTCCGTCTCCGCAATGGTTCCCAAACCTCGTTCAAAATTATCTACAATAGGAAGCAGCTTCTCAATCACACTCTTAATTCCCATGTCATACATGGTTGTTTTTTCTTTCTCCGTACGCTTACGGTAATTATCAAATTCAGCCATGGTCCTCATCAGACGGTCCGTCAGATCTTCTATCTTCTGATCCTTCGCTGCCAGATCCTTGGACTTCATGCCTTTGAAGAAGGATTTGCCCTGCTTCTTGCCTTCGGCTTCCTCACATACCTCCACATCCTCGGCTTCACAGGTATTCTCCGCTTCCGGGGCTTCATCCGCAGGCACCGGCAGCTCTCCGGTAGCTGCAGCGGCAGCTTCCGTATCCGGTTCCTCCTTCCATACTTCCTGAGTCGCCTCATCTATATTCTGATCCATCGGTTCTTTTGCCATTTCCTTCATTGCTTTCTCCTTTTCCATTGCAGCTTTCATGATTTCAATCGCTTTATCCATATCCCTTCGTCTTTGATACCACCTTTTATATTTTCTTCTTGAATATGTCATCCAATTGTGTCATCAGCATCTGTAATGTACTGACAACCTTTTGATAATCCATTCTCTTGGGCCCGATAATTCCCACCTTGCCATAGACGCCTTCTTCAATTTCATAGGTTGCCGTTACTACGGAGCATTCCTTCATGGATTCTACCGGTGTCTCATCACCGATATATACTTGTATTCCCCGGCTGTCTTCGTCCTCCATCTTATCCTGTATCAATTCGGAGAGTGCTTTTTTCTCTTCCAGGGTATATAACAGATCAACGGCCTTCTCCCGGTCGCTTAATTCCGGATACCGCAGGATGTTGGTGGTTCCGGAGGTAAATATCTCTACATCCTCCCCCTCATTCACCGCCTGCATGATTGCATCCAGAATATCGTTAACAAGTTCCCTGTAATCTCCTGCCTGCTCTTTCATCTGAGAGATTACCGGAAGATTAATCTCGCCCAGATCAAGTCCCTGCAGGAAGGTATTTATAACCAGGTTTAATTTCAACAGGGTTTCTTTGTTTAAGGATGATGATATTTTGATTATTTTATTCTTTACAATATTGCGTTCGAATACAATCACACAAAGCAGCTGATTCTCATCAACCTCTGTCAATTGAATGAATTTAACCTTTTTCTTATACTGCGGTGTGGAAACCATAGTGGTATAATGGGTATTTACCGCTAAAAGCTTGGCAACCTGCTGCAGGATAGTTTCCAGACGGTCCGCCTTTTCCAGCAGCAATTCCTTCATGCTTTCCACTTCCTGCACCTTATCCTTAAGCAGCATATCCACATAGAGACGGTAACCTTTATCCGACGGAATGCGTCCTGCGGAAGTATGGGGTTGAATGATAAAACCCAGCTCCTCCAAGTCTGCCATCTCATTACGTATGGTAGCAGAGCTTAGATTTAAATCCGTATATTTAGAGATGGTCCTTGAACCCACAGGTTCTCCCGTCTCCAGATAATTACGGATAATCGCCTGTAATATCTTTAGTTTTCTTTCATCCAACTGATGCATGCGCTACCTCAATTCATCGATACATAAGTGATTGGGAAAAATTCTTTTTGTTAGCACTCGTTTGAATAGAGTGCTAACATCTATAAATAAAATAGCACTAACAATTTCCTTTGTCAAGGTGATTTTATAAATAATTCATGAAATTCCAAGACAGAATCCTGCATAGGAGCACAAAAAAAGAGTCGTCGCAATGACGACCCTTTTTTAAAAATATATGTAATAATGTTTTTCTTTAACATATGCA
>JAFADH010000130.1 GCA_023424995.1 Bacillota bacterium
AGCTTAAGGTGATCAATATAGGCGGAACGCTTCAGGCGGGAGCAGAGTCCGTTGATGTGAGGAATGCGGATGAAATCCTTCTGATTATGACCGCCGGTACGAATTATCAGCAGTGCATGGATTACAGCTTTGATTATTTTAGTGAAGAAGACCCGTTAACTGCTGTAAGCGGGAGAATTACCGCAGCCGCCGGCAAGGGCTGGCAGGGTTTATATGAGGAGCATGTCAGGGACTATACTAAACTGTATGACAGGGTAAAGCTGAATCTGTGCGATACGGCGGCTCCGGAGAAATCCACGGACCGGCTGCTGGCGGGCTATAACGGAAGAGGGACGTCTCCTAATACGGCGGCGGAGGACCGTTATCTTGAGCTGCTTTATTACCAGTTCGGAAGATACCTGCTGATCTCCTCTTCGAGGGAAGGTTCCCTTCCGGCAAATCTTCAGGGGATCTGGGCCCAGGGCTTAAGCAGTCCCTGGAATTCGGACTATCATACCAACATTAACCTTCAGATGAATTACTGGCCGGCGGAGCAGACGAATCTCGCCGAATGCCACCTTCCGGTTATCCGCTATGTGAACAGCCTGGTACCGAGAGGGACCATAACCGCACAGGCTTATTACACCACCCAGGAGGGCGGGGATGTCCGGGGCTGGGTAATTCATCATGAGAACAATATCTGGGGGAACACGGCTCCCGGCAATTATTACTGGGGCTTCTACTTTCCGGCAGCGGCAGCCTGGATGTGCCAGGATATCTGGGAGTATTACGCCTTCAGCCAGGATGAGCAATTCTTACGGGATAACTATGATACCCTGCTTCAGGCGGCATTGTTCTGGGTGGATAATCTATGGACCGACGCCAGGGACGGCAAGCTGGTAGCCAATCCCTCCTTCTCGCCGGAGCATGGACCTTATTCCCTGGGAACGGCAGCGGATCAGGGAATCATATGGGAGATCTTCGAGGAGGTCATAAAGGCCGGTGAGGTTCTGGGAATCACCTCTTCCGAACTGGAGGAGATCAAGACGGCACAGAGCCGGCTCGCCGGACCGCAGATCGGTCTTGCCGGGCAGTTCCTGGAATGGAAGGATGAGATCACACTGGATATCACCGGTGATGCGGGTCACCGTCATGCCAACCATCTGTATGCTCTTCATCCGGGATCACAGATCGTAGCCGGACGCAGCGAAGAAGAGGATGCTTATATAGAGGCCATGAAGAATACCCTGAATACCCGAGGTGACGGAGGGACCGGCTGGAGCAAGGCCTGGAAGATCAATTTCTGGGCACGGCTGAGGGACGGGAACCGGGCACATAAACTGGTGGAGGAGCTGTTGTCCGATTCTACTCTGACCAATCTGTTCGACACCCATCCGCCCTTCCAGATCGACGGTAACTTCGGAGCTACGGCAGGTATGACAGAGATGCTGCTGCAGAGCCAGGGGGATTCCATCGATCTGCTGCCCTCCCTTCCCACGGATTGGGAGAAGGGAAGCTTCTCGGGGTTAAAAGCCCGAGGGAATTTTGAGATATCGGCAGTCTGGGAGGATAAAATTGCCCGGAGCTTTACCATAACCTCCAATGCCGGTAAAGAATGCGTACTTAACTATTACGGCCTTTCAGAAGCTGTCATTACCAGATTAAGTGACGGTAAGAAGGTTGAGACGGAGATCCTTGATCAGGATACCATCTCCTTTGAGACTTTGGCGGGAGAGACCTATGTGGTTGGTGACATCCCTCAGGATAAGCTCTTTTCGGATCCCAGGGAGTTCATGAGAAGTACTCTTGAGAATCTTTATGATCCTGCCGCAGCGGTTAAGCTGGGTGCTTCCGATAATAAAGGTACTTATATAAAGACGCTCCCTGCCTGCAGTATGGCGAATGCTGCCGGCCTTAAGGAGAATGATTTGATTTTATCCTTGAATGGTCAGGAGATTAAGAATACCGGCGAATTTGTCAATCTGTACAGAAACAGTATGGAAGGCGACATAATCCGCCTTAAGATCCTGCGGGATAAACAGGAGCAGTATATCTGTTTCATTAAGAGTCCTTATGAAGAGTACAGATTTCTTCCTGGGCAGATAGAAGCGGAGGATTACGACGAGATCTATGGAAATGAGATGAAGACGGAGACTTGCGGGGAAGGCGGCATGAATCTGGGCTTTATTGCAGGCGGCGATTATGTTGTCTTTCAGGATATCATATTCGGGGAAAGACCGGTAAGGTTTAATGTCCGCACCGCAGGTACTTCGGGCAATAAGGTGACGGTAAGGCTGGACAGCTATGACGGACCGGTTATAGCCGAGCTGTTCGTGACCCCGACCGGGGAATGGCAGACCTATATTACTAACACAACGGATATCATCAACCGGGAGGCTCTGGAGGGAGGCCATGATTTATACCTGATCTTAAATGCGGGTATGAATGTCAACTGGATCTCCTTTGACGGGGCAGGGGAACTGATGCCTGATATGGAGCTTCTTCTGGCACAGAATACCTTCTTAAGCCTTAAGGAGAGCTGTAAACAGCTTCCTCCGGGAGAATATACCGGGGAGAGCTACCTCAGCCTGATTTCTGTGATCGAAGAAGCAGAGGCCGGATTTACTCTGACAACGGCTGTGGAGCAGCTGCAGGATTACACCATGCGGCTAGAGGAGGCAAGGAAGGCGCTGATTCCTGCCGTTCAGGAGGCTTCTGCACCGATGGAAGTTACCGGGGTGAAGGAATGGGATTCTCTTCTTCCGTATATTATTACTGCGTTGGTATTCCTACTTGGCGGAGCGGTGACAATCATTTTGCTATGCAGAAAAGGACGCTTTAAAAAGCAGTGATCAGCTGATATCAGAAAAAAGTATCGTCTATAACGGAAGGAAAGCCATGAATAAGAAAAAGATGACTAAACTTGGATTGATGACCGGAAGCGTTATCATCCTGCTAATTGCCGGAGGTATATTTATAATGAATTATATGAAGAACAATGAGGGAAAGCTTGCAGTGATAAACGGTACGGACGGGATAAATAATAAGGAAGTATTATCGGAAACAGCGGGTATGAACGGGGATACTGATTCTGGTGAACGTGATACTGAAACAAATGCAGCTTCAGAAACATCGAATAATTCATCAAGCAACCCAAAGACGCCGGTTGATCGGGAGACACCTGTTGATGTACAGCCGGCAGGCGGCACGGAATTGAATTTCGACGGATTAACTGCAGCGAAGCTTACGGCAGGCAATCCCATCATCACCAGTATCTTTACCGCGGACCCTTCGGCCCATGTATGGGAGGATGGCAGGATCTATATCTATGCTTCCCACGATATGGATCCTGCCGTAGGCTGTGACCTTATGGACCGGTATCATGTATTTTCATCAGAGGATATGGTCAACTGGGTGGATGAAGGGGAAATCCTGAGAGCCTCCGATGTATCCTGGGGACGGCCGGAAGGAGGCTTTATGTGGGCTCCCGACTGTGCGTACAGGGATGGGATCTATTATTTCTATTACCCGCATCCCAGCGGGAGTGATTGGAGGACTACCTGGAAGATCGGTGTGGCAACCAGCACAAAACCGGCGTCCGGATTTAAGGATCAGGGTTATATTGAAGGACTGGGCGGTGATGCCATGATTGATCCCTGCGTATTTATCGATGATGACGGCAGAGCCTTTATGTATTACGGCGGCGGTGCCAAGTGCCAGGGCGGTGAAATGAACGGGGATCTGATGTCCATGAAGACTGAGATGAAGAATATGGAGGGACTGGAGGACTTTCATGAAGCCACCTGGGTATTTAAGCGAAACGGTATTTATTATCTGACCTATTCCGATAATAATCCCGGCGCCAATAATATGAGATATGCGACCAGCGATAACCCCCTTGGTCCCTGGACCTACCAGGGTATTTTCCTGAAGCCCACCGGCTGTGACACCAGTCACGGATCGGTTGTTGAATACAAGGGACAGTGGTATCTGTTCTATCATAACCAGAAAATCTCCGGCCAGGGCAATCTCAGAAGCGTATGCATCGATGAATTATATTTTAACGAAGACGGTACCATCCAATTAGTAAAGCAGACAGGAGAAGGAGTGAAAGCAGTGGGTGATCCTCCTGCTCCCAATCCAACCTTAAAAGTCTATGAAGCTGCCTCTGCCGTACTGGAAGGAGGTGCGACCCTCGGTATAAAGCCGGATCAGCCGGAGGATAATGTAATTAATAATCTCCATATCCAGGGTGCCTATTGTGAGTTCAGGGGTGTGGATGGCGGAGCCGGAGGCAGATCCGTCATTACGGTTCATTATGCCAATGGAGCGCAGCTGTCGAAGCTTAACCTGACGGTGAACGGAGAAGATTATTCCCTGCTGAACGCCGTCAGTACCTGGGGGTGGCAGAAGTATACCGGAACCGAAGTATTCACTCTCCGGTTAAATCCGGGAGAGAATAACACCATCCGCCTGACCGGGGGCAACGGAGGAATTAACCTGGATCATATAACGGTGGAACAGCTGGAGGATTA
>JAFADH010000349.1 GCA_023424995.1 Bacillota bacterium
TCTCTGATAAGCCTTGCCCGGTCTTCTTTACCAAGCGCCGCCACGTGAGGGATCCCCCGCCTGGTTTTAATAAAATATTCTTTCTTCTTTGCAGCCGCTTTCGCCGCGATCAGCTCAGCCAGATACATACCGACGGCCGGTGCACAGGTCAGGCCCGGTGATTCAATTCCCGCCGCATCAAAAAAGCCTTCCGCATCCTCTGCCTCCCCGAGTATGAAATCATCCTGGATTTCATGTGCCCGTAAGCCGGAGAAGGAAGTGATTACCTGCCGGTACGGGATATTCTTAACACCCGTTGATGATTTCTGAATAACAATTGCCAGTTCTTCTGCCGAAACAGCGGTATCCTCTTTATCCTCAAGGTCCATAGCCGTCGGACCGATCAGCAGGTTTCCGTGGATGGTAGGGGTAACAAGAACTCCTTTTCCATGTTTTCCGGGTAACTGGAAGACGGTGTGTGACACATGCCTTCCGGCTTCCTTATCCAACAGGCAATAAGCTCCTCTTCTCGGAATGATATGTATTTTCTTCTCACTTACCATATTATGAAATACATCCGCATAGACGCCGGCCGCATTTACTACATAATGTGCGCTGATATCACCGGCAGTCGTATGCAGACGGTAACCTCCATCAATCTTCCCGATCTCCTTCACTTCCGTATTCAGCCTGAAGACAACACCGTTATCACAGGCATTTTCGGCAAGTGCAATGGTCAAACCAAAAGGACACACGATTCCGCCGCTGGGTACATGAATTGCTGCGATTACCTCCTCCGACAGATTGGGTTCCAAAGCCCTGGCCTCCCCGCCGGTTATCATGCGGGCTCCGGTCACACCATTGATCACGCCCCTTTGATAGAGCGCTTCCAGCACCGGCATATCCTCCTGATCAAAGCAAAGCACAAGGGAACCATTCCGTAGAAAATCAAAATCCAAATCCCTGGACAGCTGCTCCATCATTTGATTTCCCAGAATGTTAAACTTTGCCTTCAGGGAACCTGTGGGCGCATCGTACCCTGCATGAACGATGGCACTGTTTGCCTTGGAGGTTCCGGAACATACATCCTCGCCTTTTTCCAGCAGGCATACCGTTAAATCATATCTGGATAATTCTCTCGCAACTGCTGCGCCGATGACTCCCCCTCCGATGATCACCGCTTCATATTCAAATCCGTCCATATCCTGCTCCTTTCCTATGTTACCTGTATTTTGAATGATAATCCGGCGAGGTATTTACTCTTCGTTCTCCGCCCAAGTACAAGCACAGCGGACCGCTCTCCTCCAGCCCTTTAACAGCTTCTCCCGTACCTCCTGCGCGATCTGAGGCTCGAAGCAGCGGTCATTTACCCAGTTTTCCCTGATTTCGTTCCTGTCCTTCCAGTAGCCGGTTGCAAGTCCTGCCAGATACGCCGCTCCGAGGGCCGTTGTCTCGGTGCATCTTGGTCTGACTACAGTTTTATTCATGATATCCGCTTCAAATTGCAGCAGAAAATTATTGGAGGAGGCACCGCCGTCCACCTTCAGCTCCTTCAGCGTAATTCCCGAATCCTTCTGCATGGCTGCCAGCAGGTCATTCACCTGGTACGCCAGGGCTTCAACAGTTGCTCTTACGATATGCTCTCTGCCGGCTCCGCGAGTCAGCCCGACAATTGTGCCTCTGGCCTGTTGCTTCCAATAAGGTGCTCCCAGTCCCACAAAGGCCGGTACCACATAGACCCCAAGGGTGTCCTCCACTGCATTGCAGCATTCCCCGGTTTGCGCGGCACATTCGATCATATGAAGCTCATCTCTAAGCCATTGGATCGCCGCACCCGCAATAAATACACTTCCCTCCAGGGCATACTCCACCTTCCCGTCAATTCCTGCCGCTATGGTAGTCAGCAGCCCATGGTCGGAATTTACCGCCCTCTCACCGGTATTCATCAGCATAAAGCACCCGGTCCCATAGGTGTTCTTAACATCTCCCGGCGTAAAACAGCACTGGCCGAACAGCGCAGCCTGCTGGTCACCTGCCACTCCTGCGATCGGTATACGTTTTTTTAAGACCTCCTCAGAGGTATATCCAAAGATACCGCCAGAGGACTTCACCTCCGGAAGCATGCAGGCGGGTATACCAAAATAATCCAGTATCACCGGATCCCAGCACAGCTTTCTGATGTCATACAGCATCGTCCTGGAGGCATTGGTATAATCCGTTGCATATACCTCCCCCTTCGTCAGATTATAGATCAGCCAGGTATCCACCGTTCCAAACAGAAGCTCCCCTTTTCCTGCCCTCTCTCTGGCACCTTCCACATGATCTAAAATCCAGGCGATCTTACTGCCGGAGAAATAAGCATCCGGTATCAGTCCTGTCTTTTCCCTGATATAATCTGTCATTTCACTTGCTTTCAGCCGCTCAATCATATCCGAAGTGCGGCGGCACTGCCAGACAATGGCATTATATACAGGATGTCCGGTTGCTTTATCCCATACTATGGCGGTTTCCCTCTGATTGGTGATACCGATGGCTTCGATATGGATATCAGACCCATCGATTCTTCGGATTGTCTCCGTCAATACGCTCAGCTGAGAGGACCATAGCTCCATGGGATCATGCTCCACCCATCCGGGTTCCGGATAGAACTGTGTAATTTCCCTCTGTGCAATACTTTGGACTGCACCTTCTTTATTAAATAAGACACATCTGGAGCTGGTGGTTCCCTGATCCAGTGCCATGATATAATTACCCATAGTTTCCTCTCCTCCTCAAATCATATATAAGCGCTTATCCCGTCTACATCCCAAGCATATCAAACGCTTCATAGCTGATATCCAGCTTATAATCCTTCTTCGGATTCGGATATTTTATCTGCACGGATTTTAAGCGCTGGCTGTAATACCAGCCGCAATCCGCCGCCTCAAATTTAGCGCGATGCAGATAATGCGGAAGCATCCTCTCCTCTGCACGCACCCAGAAGGGCGCTTTATCCCGGTGTATCATATCGATATGCATCCGTTTGATTTTTGTCCGGTATCTGCCTTCGAATTCAAAGCTCAGAATCGTATGCATGCCTGTTGTCATACCAATGCGTGTCTTCAAGTAATTCATCTGCCGGTATTCCAGGGAACAGCCGTCGTCTTCATACAAGATAAACTCTCCGTTATGATCATCAGCACATAACAGATAAATTCCATCCTCCTGCTGTGTCTGCAGATTATCCGGTTGATTGATTGCCATAGGTAGGATTGCTCCTCCCCGGACAAACAACGGAATGCTGCTCATATCAACTGCTGTCGAAATTGTCTGTCCGCCGTCATAAGCAGTTCTTGAATAAAAATCGTAGAACCGGTCTCCCTCAGGCAGATATACCGGCCTGGTAACAGCTCCCTTTTCCACTACATTTGCCACCAGAAGAGAATCCCCGAGCATAAAATCCACCCCCTCCTCGTAGCAGGCCGCGTCATTCTGGAAAGCACTGAACATCGGCTCCATGATCGGCAGTCCGGTTTCATGGGCACGTTCCATCAGCGAATAAAGATAGGGTATCAGACGATAACGAAACCGGATGGCCCTCCTGATTTCACCGGTCCAGTTTCCGTACATCCAGGGCTCTGTCACCGTATTATCCGTATTGACGGAATGTATCGAAAATCGGGGCTGGAAGATTCCGTTCTGGATCCATCGGACGAAAAGCTCCGGCTCCGGAGACGGACCATAAAAGCCTCCGATATCGCAGCCCTGGTTGGCAACCCCGGACAAACTCATTCCAAGTATTGTCGCTATATTGTATTTTAAGGAAGCCCAGCAGGTCAAATTATCCCCTGCCCAGGTCTGTGCATGGCGCTGTATGCCGGCATGACCGGAGCGGCATATGATGTATGGCCGGGTATTGGCACAGGTTTCATATATTGCTTCCTCCGTAATCTGACACATGAGATTTGCCATCACAGCCTTTAGCTGTCCGATGGTTCCGCCCTTCCCGTCAAAATCACAGATGCAGTCCTGATCAACCAGACTGTCATATTCACAATTATCGTTCCATACCGAGCTGGTTCCCATTTCAAGCACCTGCCGCTTAAGCATTCCCTTCCAAAGCTCGCGTGTAAGCGGCTTTGTGAAATCGGCAAAGTGGCCCTTGCCTCCCCACCAGGTGCCGATGCCATAAGCATCTCCATGGCTGTTTTTTACGAAGATATCCTTCGCCTTCATCTTTTCCATATCCGGATGCACCAGCAATACTCCGGGCTTAACATTGGCAGACACGGCAACTCCCCGTTTGCTCATCTGCATCAGGAAATTCCTTGGGTCTTTAAACCGCTTGTTATTCCAGGTGAAGACACACCTCTTATTCCCTTCCGGGGTCTCCTGCATCGTATAGCCGGAGGACAGCTGAAAGCCGTCCACCGGTATTTCCTCTTCTCTGGCCGTATCAATGAAATCCAATATCGCTTCGTCACAGTCCGCCTCCAGCTCCGGATAATACATGGAGGAGCCCAGATACCCCAAGGCATATCGGGGCAGCATTGCCGGTTTCCCGGTCAGATCCGTATAGCGCTTAATTACATCCCGAACGGATGGGCCCGTGATAAAGAAAAGATCAATATCTCCGCCGTCGGTGCGGTAACGGCTGTGCGGCTTCCAATAATTACTCTTGGCACGCCCAAGATCAAAATCACATTCATAGGTATTGTGATAGAAATACCCCGAAGCCTTTTTCGTTTCCCTGTTCAGCTTGATATAAAAAGGAATATGCTTGTAGAGGGAATCCGTTTCCCTGGGATCATATCCCATAGCATCTCCGGGACTCATGGTCAGCAGTGTCCCGGCCTTATTGATGTTACCGGTCTTCTCGCCAAAGCCATAAAAGCAATCTGCGGCAGACATCTCACAGGTATGGATGCGGCGATGATTGCTGTCCTCCCTGTAAGCCAGACCCGGAATATCTCCATGAAGCTGTGTACCGTCATGATCATAGATCCTGATGCAGAATTCATTCTTCTCAATGACGGCCCGCAGAAGTTTTCCCTGTAATACAGTATATTCCGGATAATCCGTCATAATAGCTCCTGCCGCCCTTATCCTTCTTCTTGCTTCCTTATGCACCCCATCCAGTCTGTCCTCCCAGGCTGTCATAACCAGGCTATAGGACTCTTCCGCAAAATCTCCGTCAAATCCGGCACGAATACGCACAATGGAGTCTGTTAAAAACCATATCCTCAGCTCTGTCCCATCCGTTATAACCTGGTAAAAATCATCATTTTTTACCACTCTATCCACCCTTGTACATATCTTCACGAAGCAAATCCTCCTGTTTTTCGGTATAAAAAGAGGACGGTAAAACCGTCCCCCGAAAAGTTACTTGTTATTGTTAAAGTCCTTTCAAAGTTTCCGTAATTAACGCATCAATATTTGTTAAATAATCATCTGCGCTAAGCTTGCCGGCCAGCACATCGATCAGCCTGTCTCTGATTTCTCCCTGAACCGCTCCGGTGAAGGCCTGATAGCCCCATTCGGCACCAGGCTGCTTTCCGGTACCTGCCAGCTCCTCGGCAAAGATCGTAAAGAACTCGGCACCATAATCATAATTCAGCTTTTCATTGCCCTTTACCTGGGACAGGTAGCTGTTCTCCTCACAGTAAACAGCGTTGTTTTCCGCCTTTGAAATCCATTCGATGAATTCTGCCGCTTCCTTCTCTACTCCCGTATTCTGGAACGCCCCAAGGTACTTTCCTCCCGGAACACTGGAACGCTGGGCTTCCATCGGAAGATAGGTAACTCCCCATTCGAAGTCAGTAATTTCATTTCTGTAATTTGCGATCATCCAGCTTCCTGCAAAATGCATTGCCACCTGACCGGTGCGGAATAAATTATTCGGATTTTCCGAACCCAGCCATACCGAATCCGGAATAATCTTATCATCATGCAATTCCTTAAAAAAGCTTACGGCTCTCTTTGTCTGCGGTGTATTGAAATTGGAAGCTTTTAAATCCTCGGTCAGCAGGCTTCCGCCTGCCTGGTACAGCAATGTAGTGAAACGCTGGGGGGACTTGTCATATACAAGACCATATTTGCAGCCGCCCTTTTCCATCACCGTCTTCATCGCCGTTACCCATTCCTCCCAGGTCCATGCCTCATCCGGGGATTGGGGGACCGCGACGCCGGCTTTTTCAAATGCCGTTTTGTTGTAAATCAAACCATTGGCTGTAACATCCATGGGAGCTGCAAGAACCTTTCCGTCAAATACGAATTTTAAGCCTTCCCCAAAGCTATTCACAAATG
>JAFADH010000077.1 GCA_023424995.1 Bacillota bacterium
TCCTCAAGCGTTCCGTGAAAATCACTGGCGTCACATCGCCCGTACCAGGGCTCGATGCATACAAACGGTGCGTTCTTCTTCGCCGGAGACCAGAGGCCGAATAGGGGCGCGTCAAAGGAAACAGTCAGATAGGGTGATTTATCCGGTGTCAGAAGGGAAACCCTATGACTTTGATGGTTTTCGATTATCAGGGCATCATGATCGAACAGGTGTCTGTGGATGGGCATAATACCCTGTTCGGTTAATAAGATATTATCCCGGGACATGTCTTTTTCAACAAGTCCGTTCTGATCGATCAGATAATATCGTATGGGGTCTTTTGTATCAAATGAGATATAATAAGCCGATTGGTTTTCACCGTTATCCGGAGGGCAGTTGAAAGCAGGATGCCCACCGATGGAAAAATACATAACGGATGCCCCCTGATTAATGACCCTCCAGCTGCAGGTGAGCTTCCTGCACTCCAGACGGTAACCCAGTTCCAGGCGGAATTCAAAGGGATAAATTCTGCGGGTATCCTCATTCGCCTCTAAGGAGAACCAAATCTCATGATCCGTATTACTTATTACCTGAAAGTCCATATCCCTGGCAAAGCCATGCTGGAGAGAAGGGTAGAGTCTGTCCTGATAAATATAGGATTTGTTCTGCAGGGACCCCACAAACGGGAACAGGACCGGAGCATGGCGCTTCCAATAGGCAGGGTCTGCGTTCCATAGGTAATGGATCCCTGTTGTATTATCCATGATCGAGGTCAGTTCGGCACCATGTTCCTCCAGAATAACGGTCAGATGCTGGTTCTTAAGTATATGCTGTGACATAATAATCACCTTGCCTTTCGTATTATTAAGCGGAGTACTGATTTTTAATTGTAGCACATGAGTTATATAAATTCCATATAATCCTGGCAGCCTGATTGCTTCCGTGGGATTTACCTTTCCAATTTTACCTTTTGTATGAGGTGTTTTGTGAAAATTTTGAGATATGTGAATCTATTCTGAAACAAAATAGATTCACAGCCAGATGCTTACAGAACTTTGACAGTCAAATACTTACAAATTCTGGATACAGTCAATTGGTTACACATTTTTGAACAGTCAATCGCTTGCAAATTTTTGAACTTGACATTGTGTTAATGAATGCTATAATGAAATCAAGCAATAAATGATATGACTTAATAAGCAATACGTTGATGAGACCAGTAATATGTGGAACATTCCAGAGAGAGATATGCTATGGTGCGAATGTCTTAATGGGAAGCATATGAAGACTACCTCTGAGTGACCCCAATCCGGTCCGGTGATTCCGTTATCGATCAGAATGAAGAAGCTGATGCGCCGTATCCGGCACATGGCAAAAAGGGTGGAACCGCGACGTAACAGATACGCTCGCCCCTTTCGAACTGCAGTATGAGCAAGTCGGAAGGAGCGGGTTTTTTAATGCTTTGAATTAACTTATATTGCACAGGCCCGGCGCATTGCCGTGGCAGTATCCATAATAAAAAGCGATGAAAGGAAAGTGATTGTATGAAGATTACTTTAAAAGACGGCTCTGTAAAAGAATACGACAGAGCGATGACAGTGTATGAGATAGCAGTTGATATCAGCGAGGGTTTGGGGAGAATGGCCTGTGCCGGTGAGCTGAACGGCAAGACGGTGGATCTTCGGACCCTGGTGGATCAGGACAGCGATTTAAATATTTTGACCTTCAATGACGCTGCAGGAAGGGCTGCATACCGTCATACCACCTCCCATGTACTTGCCCAGGCAGTGAAGAGATTATATCCGGAAGCAAAGCTTGCTATCGGTCCTTCCATAGATACCGGCTTCTATTATGACTTTGATGTTCCGGCCTTCGATCGTGCAGCATTGGATGAATTGGAGAAGGAGATGAAGAAGATCATTAAGGAGGGGGATGAACTGGTTCGCTTTACCTTACCCCGCGGGGAGGCAATCGCTCTGATGCAGGAGAAGGGCGAACCCTACAAGGTGGAGCTGATCGAGGATCTGCCGGAGGATGCGGAGCTATCCTTCTACCGGCAGGGAGATTTCGTGGATCTGTGTGCAGGACCTCATCTTATGAGTACGAAGAACATCAAGGCGATTAAGCTGATTTCCTCCTCCGGCGCTTATTGGAGAGGCTCCGAGAAGAATAAGATGCTGACCAGGGTATATGGTACTGCTTACACCAAGAATGCGGAGCTTGAGGAATATCTGGTGCATCTGGAGGACATAAAGAAACGGGATCATAATAAATTAGGCAGGGAGATGGAATTATTTACGACCGTTGATGTAATTGGCCAGGGACTTCCTCTTCTGATGCCGAAAGGAACGAAGATCATCCAGACCCTGCAGCGGTGGATTGAGGATGAAGAAGAGCGCCGCGGTTATGTGAGAACCAAGACTCCCTTCATGGCAAAATCCGATCTGTATAAAATCTCCGGTCATTGGGATCATTACAAAGAAGGCATGTTCGTACTCGGAGATGAGAAGACGGATAAGGAAGTATTTGCCCTGCGTCCCATGACCTGTCCCTTCCAGTACTATGTATATAAAGCAAGCCAAAAATCCTACCGTGACCTGCCTATCCGTTATGGCGAGACTTCGACCCTGTTCCGCAATGAGGAATCCGGCGAGATGCACGGACTCACCCGTGTACGTCAGTTTACCATATCCGAAGGCCATCTGATTGTAAGGCCGGATCAGATGGATGAAGAGTTCAAGGGATGTCTTGATCTTGCAAGATACTGCCTCAGGACCCTGGGAGTTGAAGATGAGGTAACCTACCGCTTATCTAAGTGGGACCCGAATAACAGGGAGAAATACATCGGCACCGAAGATATATGGGAGGAGACTCAGGGCAGGATCCGTAATGTGCTGCTGGAGCTGGGAATACCTTTCCATGAGGCGGACGGCGAAGCGGCTTTCTATGGCCCGAAGGTAGATATCCAGGCGAAGAATGTATACGGCAAGGAAGATACCACGATTACGATCCAGTGGGATGCCTTGATAGCGGAGCAGTTCGATATGTACTATGTGGATCAGAACGGCGAGAAGGTTCGTCCATATATTATTCACAGAACCAGTATGGGTTGCTATGAGAGAACCCTG
>JAFADH010000155.1 GCA_023424995.1 Bacillota bacterium
GGATCTACCCTTCCGAGGAGGTAAATCGCGATATTATAAAGCTGCGGCCCGCCATGGAGATAAAATCACATATTATATTTTTAAAAGAAGTGGAAGCTGGTATCGGCATCAGCTACGGTGCCACCTACATCACTGACAGGAAGAGAAGGATTGCGACCATCCCCATCGGATATGGGGACGGTTATTCCCGCAACCTGTCTAATTGCGGCAAGGTCATAATCCGGGGGCAGTATGCACCCATTGTGGGCAGGATCTGCATGGATCAATTTATGGTGGATGTCTCGGAGATTGAAGCTGCGGAGCAGGGGGATACGGTCACTCTGCTCGGGAAAGACGGCAATGCATGCATATCTGTCAGGGAACTGGCTGAATGGTCCCATTCTTTTCCTTACGAGCTGGTGTGTACCGTAGGCAAGAGAATCCCAAGAGTATACATAGAGTAATCAACTGCACGGACAGAAGTACATAATGAAATCCCGTTGGATTGTATGTGACATAGATATGGTGAATAGATACTGGAAGAAGTTCATCATGAAGTTCCAATGGAGTTCATGATGAAGTTCTTTCTGCGGGATCTGCGCATGTCCCGTATACACTCGAAAAAATTGGCAATAATAAAGTTAGCCTAAAATTGGAGTGTGAATAAAGTGGTTATTAAAAGAGGAGATATCTTCTACGCGGATCTGCGGCCAGTCGTCGGGTCCGAGCAAGGCGGTGTCAGGCCGGTTCTGATCGTTCAGAATGATACAGGTAATAAACATAGCCCTACCGTAATATGTGCGGCCATTACATCAAAAATGAATAAAGCAAAGCTTCCCACCCACGTGGAACTCGATGCTGAAAAATACGGTATTGTTAAGGATTCCGTCATATTGCTGGAACAGGTCAGGACCATAGATAAATCAAGGTTAAAAGAAAAAGTATGCCATCTGGACAGGGATGTATTGAAGAAAATTGATAAGGCATTGATTATCAGCTTTTCTTTAGATACATATTTTAGATAAAATACTAAGAGAATATCTTCCGTATAAAGGAGAGATTTTTAAAGAAAAAGGAGAGAAAATATTACAAAATGGATGATGGTAATCCCATATGGGGCATGGTAATTATTTTACTTTTGATACTTTTTAATGCACTCATTGTCAGTGCAAAGAATGCGATCAGTAATGTAAATGAAAATACCGTTAAGAAGAAGGCGGAGACCGGACATAAAAGAGCCAAAAAGCTTCTGGTGATTGTAGAAAAGCCCAGCAGATATGTGAATGTCATGGAGCTTCTGCAGAGCTTTATCGGAGTGATTATCGGAATGACATTTTTCGTATATTTCCTGCCGACAATCGAGTCTTTCACGGTAAACAGAGGTATCATAGCAGATATTAATATAATAAAACCTGTCTATTATATATTATTTACTATCCTTCTGGTATATGCCACGGTTCTGTTCGGTATCATCATTCCGAGGCGCTTTGCCACAAAGCATGCGGATGTTCTCGCATACTGGATGGTGGGCATCATAAGGTTCCTCGGTATTGTGTTCTATCCGCTGGCATGGCTTTTGGAGAAACTGCTGAATATTCTCCTTCGCATCTTTGGAATTAAGCCCTTTGACCTGACTGACAATGTGACGGAGGAAGAGATCATCTCTATGGTGAATGAAGGACAGGAGCAGGGAGTTCTTGATGCCGGAGAGGTCGAGATGATTTCCAATATCATGGGCCTTGGGGATAAGGAAGCCCAGGATATTATGACACCGAAGAGACGGATCATAGCTGTGAATTCCGATACGACTTTAGAGGAAGCGCTGCATTTCATGCTGTCCGAGAAATATTCCAGATATCCCTTATATGAGGGCAACAGGGACAATATCACAGGTATCCTGCACATGAAGGATATCATCACCGCCTACATATCCGAAGAGTTAAAGAATAAACCATTGAAAGCGATCGCCCGGGAACCGTATTTTGTTCCCGATACAATGAATATCAATATCCTTTTCCATGATATGCAGTCAAAGAACATCCATATGGCCATTGTCATCGATGAATACGGACAAACTGCCGGGTTGGTCGCACTGGAGGATTTTCTTGAAGAGATAGTAGGCAACATCCAGGACGAATATGATGTTGAGGAGAGCATGATAATCTCCAGGGAAGAGAACAGTGTTACGGTACAGGGCTCCATCAGCCTGGAGGAATTGGAGGACGACCTGGATATCAGTCTCCACAATGAGGATTTTGACACCTTGAACGGGTTGCTGATCTCCTTATTGGACCGTATTCCCGCCGACGGTGAGGTAGCTACACTGACCCACCAGGGATATGAATTCGATGTTCTGGAGACCAGCAATAAGATGATCCAGAAGGTGCGGATTACGAAACTGCCGGAGATAACGGTACAGGAGAACGAGAAAGCTGGCACGGATGAATAGGAAGCAGATAAATATTAAAAGAGGTTGCATATTAATGTGCAGCCTCTTTTTTTATGCCATGAATCCTGCTGCCGATTACATAATCTTAACATGGAATTAACTGGTATATGATAGCCTTCTTTACATGCCGGTTGCTATAGTGGAAAAGTAGTTAAAATAAAAACAAAGAAAAGGAGAATTAAAATGAAAAAGCATTGGAAGCAAATACTAGGTTCATTTTTACTTTTAACCCTTCTGATCACAACAATAGCAACCTTCACGAATGCCGGCTATCAGGCGGAAGCATCTTCAAAACAGAACAATGCTGTAATCAATAAGGTAGTCAAGGAAAAAGGAGCCAAGGCTCCCAAGTACATCTTTTTATTCATCGGTGACGGAATGAGTTATCCTCAGATTCAGACAACCTCTTATTATCTGGGTGCTGCCGCAACAAAGGGCGGCGTTGCCGCAGAAGCGCTCAGCTTTATGAATTTCCCGGTGGCAGGTTCAGCCCAGACCTTTGACAGCACCTCCTTCTGTCCCGATTCTGCTTCCACCGCCACATCAATCGCAACCGGATATAAGACCTACAGCGGTGTGATTAATATGGACACTACCTATAAGATAAAATATGAAACCATAGCGGAGAAGCTGAAGAAGCAGCTGGGCTATAAGATCGGCATCATCACCTCCGTTAATATCAACCATGCGACTCCCGCAGCCTTTTATGCTCACCAGGCATCCCGCAATAATTACTATGAAATCGGCCAGGAGATGATACAAAGCGGATTTGAGTATTTTGCAGGAGGAGAGCTGATCAATCCCACCGGCAGCAAGAAGGATCAGGCGGATATTTATAAATTGGCTGAGAAGGCGGGCTACAAGGTGGCTAAGACCCAGTCAGATGCGGCTAAATTAAGCGCAAAGGACGGAAAAGCCATTGTGATTTCCGAGAAGCTGGCCGACTCCGGCGCCATGTCCTATGAAATTGATGCGGCAGCCAATGAATGGCGGCTGGCGGATTATGTATCCAAGGGGATCGAGGTACTGTCCGGCGGCAACGGCTTCTTCATGATGGTGGAAGGCGGTAAGATTGACTGGGCCTGTCATGCCAACGATGCCGCTTCCACAATCAATGATACGATTGCCTTGAGCAACGCCGTGAATGTTGCCATCGAATTTTATAACAAGTATCCCGAGGAGACCGTAATTCTGGTAACCGGCGACCATGAAACCGGCGGATTATCCATCGGATTTGCAGGAACCAACTATGACACATATCTGGATAATATCAGCAACCAGAAAATCTCATATGCCAAATTCGACTCCCAGTATGTTGCCGCCTACAAGAAGAATAATACTAAGTTCTCGGCCGTATTGGCGGATGTACAGAAGCTCTTCGGATTGGTGCCCGAGAATAAGGCCTCCGAAGCGGCAAGTCCGAAGCTTGTACTTACTGACTATGAATATAACAGACTCTTTAAGGCGTATGAGATGACCATGAATGAGATCAAGCAGCTGAGTGAGGAAGAATACGTATTGTATGGGACCTATGAACCTCTTACAGTTACTATCACCCACATTTTAAATAATAAATCCGGGATTGATTTTACCTCCTATGCCCATACCGGAATTCCCGTACCGGTATTTGCACTGGGTAACGGGGCGGAATTATTTGAAGGCTATTATGACAATACGGATATCTATAATCAGCTGGCAGCTTTGACAGCAGTAAAATAAACGGCGGATTTTGCATGCAGGCACATAAGGCGTACAGTGCCTGCATGCCTGCCAAATAAGCCTGAAATGAGGAGCCTGGATGAAATTATTGGGAAGAATCAATCCTGCTGAAGCTGCACCGGTTATTATCAGTTTTATTATGATCATAATTCTGTTGTTATTACCTACAGGATATGAAGACGCCGTCATCTACCAGGGAGCGGACCGGACGACAGCAAAGGTTCTGGAGGCGGATAACAGCAGATTACTGAGCACGGGATTAATTAAATCGGGAGAGCAAAGGTGCACCCTGCAATTACTGGGGGGACGATTCAAGGGACAGATAGCGGAAGGGGTCAATCTGATGAATGGATCTCTGGAACAGGATAAGATATTCGAGGCCGGGGACCGGGCACAGGTACTGGTTAATTATGACGGCTCCGAGATAAGGTCGGTCAGCATGATCGATCATTACCGCCTGGATAAGGAGATGCTGCTGGCCGGAATATTCATCCTGTGCCTGGTTTTATTTGCCGGACCTACCGGTATCCGGGCAATCATTTCCTTTATCATAACCATATTAATGATATGGAAAGTACTGATTCCGGGCTATCTGAACGGATATAACCCGGTAATATCGGGACTGTTGATCACTTTAGTTCTGACCTGTTTTACTCTTTTTATGGTGTATGGGTTTCATTGCAGGGCGGCGGCTGCCATAACGGGATCTGTTCTCGGAATTGTGGTCACTGCGGTCCTGGGGATAATATTTACCGGTTTTTATCAGCTTCACGGTGCCATTATGCCATATTCGGAGAGCTTGCTGTACAGCGGATATGCGCACCTTAATCTGACACAGATATTCATGGCCAGTATTTTCATCGGATCCTCCGGAGCGGTGATGGATCTGGCAGTGGATATCGCTTCTTCCGTCTGGGAGGTTACGGAGAAGAAGCCCGGAATATCCTGGAGAGAGGCAACCGCCTCCGGGATAACCGTAGGAAGGGCAGCCATCGGGACTCAGACCACCACGCTGCTGCTGGCTTATTCCGGCGGATATATCTCCCTGCTGATGGTATTCATGGCACAGGGGACACCCATCTATAATATCCTTAATTATAAATACATAGCATCTGAAATACTGGAAACCATGATCGGAAGCCTAGGACTCTTAACCGCAGCGCCCTTCACGGCGCTTACCAGCGGTCTGATCTTTACAATGAAGATGAAAAAAGACACATCCCTTACTGATTGATCAGTTTGGGATGTGTCTTCTTTGTTATACAGCAGGGGAGCCGTATAACCATAGCGTATAATAGGGTGGGAGTAGAAAGTGTTTTATCACTGTCTATGTGTCATAGTATACCGGTGAAATGTGTTTATCCTGTGAAGAGTTTCTAAAAAATAAGTGAAGATTATAAAATTGGTATAAGCTTCTATAAGGGCAAAAAGTAAAGAAGGTGCCCGTGGACACCTTCTTTAAATATTTATAATGTAGGGAGGAGGAGAGTGAAAATATCACTTTCTGATTTTAAGTATAAAATGCATTTATGATAAAATTATGGATAAAGTAAATACTTTTTGTTAACAATTTGGTACATATTTATGTCAGAGTATGAAAATATTACCGGATGTAAATGTATGGGCAGAATCCTTAAGAGTTTCCAGTACCTTTTACTTGAAATACACGGAAAAAGTATGTACAATGATATAGAACGATTAGCCCGGACGATTAGTCGGACACATTACTCAGGATTTTCTAACAGGAGATAAGAATGCGTATAGGATTATTAAGACATTTTAAAGTAAATTGTCCACATAAACGAATGATGACCTCCGGGGAGTTCCGTGATTGGTCGGAAAAATATGAGGTCTCCAAGGTCATTAAGAAAAAGGTCGAGATGTATGGGATCGAATGGGATATCTGCTATGTTAGTGATCTGCCGAGAGCAATAACAACGGCAAAGGAAGTGTATAGCGGCAATCTGAAGATAGATAAATTACTGCGTGAGGTGGACAATGCTCCCTTTATCCACACGGAGCGTCTCAAGCTTCCTTTTGAGGTATGGCATATCTGCGGAAGACTGGCCTGGTATTTTAAGTCCAAGAGCCAGCCGGAGAACGTAAAGCAGACGAGAAAGCGAATACAGGATTTTCTGGACCGTATCGACTGGTCAAAGGATAATGTCCTGATCGTATTCCACGGATTTATGATCTATAACTTTCAGAAGGAGTTAAGAAAACGCGGCTTCAAGGGAGAAAAACTGAAGCTTGTTAAGAACGGTGTTCTATATGAATACCTGAAGGAAGAAGAACAGAAGGAAGTATTGGCTGATGAGAATAACGCTGATTTGTGCGGGTAAATTAAAGGAAGCCTATCTGACCCAGGCAGCAGCGGAATATACGAAGCGTCTGGGCAGATACTGCAATCTGGAGATAATCGAATTACCGGATGAGAAGACCCCGGATAATGCATCACCGGCCATAGAGGAAGGGATTAAAAAGAAGGAAGGGGAACGGATACTGAAAGCTCTGAAGGAGGATTCCTTCTGCATCGCACTGGAGATCGAGGGAGTACAGCTTTCCTCGGAGGAGCTGGCGAATAAGTTCGAGACCCTGGCGGTATCCGGAACCAGTCATATCAGCCTCGTGATCGGAGGTTCTCTCGGCTTGTCCGCGGAGGTCTTAAAAAGAGCCGATTACAGGCTCAGCTTCTCAAGAATGACCTTTCCCCACCAGTTAATGCGTATCATTTTACTGGAACAGCTATACCGGGCATACCG
>JAFADH010000167.1 GCA_023424995.1 Bacillota bacterium
CAAACAGGTCATCTTCCAGGGTCACATTCTCCGGCAGGGTAAACCGGTCATAGGTAATTCCGAAGCAGTCCTTTAATATGTAGGGCTGGTCTTCTGCCCGGACCTTAATATTCTCATCGGTAAATCCGGTTTTAAAGGTTCCTACCAGGCATCCTCCGTCCTGTGTGTACTTTTTCAGCTGCTGCAGCGTATGGGAGGCTGCCGAATACATCGCCGGCAGGAATATCATCCCGTACCGGTCCAAATCCTGCTCTGCGGAATGAATGATATCACATTCCATATTCAGTTCAAACAGGGCATCATATATCCAGCGGACAATATCATTATACTTCCTCGCTGCTCTTTGCCCCGGTGCAAACGGGAACCATTCCAGCGCCGTCAGGGATTCGTTGCTGACCATGATGGCTATCCGGTTGGTCTTTTTCAGATGAAGGAGCTTGCCGCCTAATTTGGCAAGCTCCGCTCCGACCCGCTTTACTTCCCGGTATACGGCATTTTCCTTCAGGTTATGGCTGAGAATTCCCTTCCAATAGGTTTCGCAGGCATTATGAATGGAATGCCAGTGCCAGTACATAACCGCATCCGCGCCGCAGGCCAGATGGCTGAAGGCCTGTAGGCGTATCTGCCCGTCGTAGGGGGTCCAGTTGGGGAAGCCCTGCGCCTGGGTTTCGATTACATAATAATTGTCTTTTTTAAGAGACCTTGTAAGATCGCCGCAAAACCCGATCTCCTTTCCGGTCAGATGCTCCTGGGCAGGGTGATAGATATCACATCCGGCTATTGTCAGACACCCGGCTGCTTCAAAATGATTGACATCCGGCTGGATTCCAAAGGAATGACCGCGCCATTCAAAATCAAAATTATGGGTCACAAATTGCTCCGGCCTTCGGTATTCATCTACTATTCTGCGCTGGCAGCCAAGATATTCCGTTACCAGGCTTCTCTGAAAGGCGGCAAACGCACATCCGAGACTTCCGTTCACCGTTCCGGTCATGCCGGGAAACTCTTCCCAGGTATTGATCCGGTTGCTCCAGTAATCCAGCCCTAAATCCCTGTTCAGCCGCTCCAGATCACCGTTGTATTTCTTTTTCATGGCGGCAGCGAACATTTGCTGAACCTCCGGACCGCAGGTGCCATAATGCTTGGTCTCATTATCCAGCTGAAAGCCAATGACACAGGAATACCCCCGGACTGCCTCCATGAGCCTGCGGATAATCCTCTCTGCAAAGAAGCGGAAATCCTTATTCGCAATATCCATGATCTGCCTTGCTCCGTAAGGACGACGGTGCCCCGTAGAATCCATGACCATAACTTCCGGGTATTTCTTTGCCATCCATGCCGGAATCGCATACGTGGGCGTACCCACGATTACATGGATATCCGCCTCCTGCATGGCGTCCAGCACCCTTGTTACATGGGAAAAATCAAATACCCCCTCCCGGGGCTCCTCTGTGCTCCATGTGGATTCGGCGATTCTTACCACATTAATTCCTGCTTCCTTCATCATGCGGATATCTTCCTGCAATCTGTCATAAGGCATATACTCCTCATAATATGCCGTTCCGTATAATATCCGATCCATCTGCAACCCCCTTCCGCCTCTGTCTTTTCCTTTTCCCCTTATCCCTTTACATTCATCCTGTCTGCCTTTCTCTTTTCTTGTTCATCACTGTCTGCGGCTGATCATTCAATACAAAAGGTATGCAGGCTGTGGGGAGGTATAACGGCCGAAAAGCTCCTCTCCCCATGCCCGAACTGGAAGCTTCTCTCCCGGTTCATATTACTTCCCACCACAAGAATTATGGAACCGTCGGAATTCTCAAATGCAACCGTATTACCGGTCCAATGCCCTTTGGTAGCCAGTACCCTCGCTCCCTTTTTTACAAAATGGGAAAAATGCTTCATTAAATAAAACTCAGGCTGCCGGGTCAGCTGCCCCGACCGGGGATCTACCGTACATAGGGAATTCTGCTCCCAGCCCCAGGTAGAAATGCCTCCGTCCTGTAAAGCCATATTCCAGTAGGTATAACGCTCGGCACCGTTTCTGAAGTAGAACCACATCTGGTTAAAGATATATTCCATATGTGTCCATGTATTCTTACCGTCGCCGCATTCACTTTCCGTCTGCATATAACGCAGCTCGGGGTAGCTTGCCGCAATCTGCTGCATCACATGCTTGCCGCCCCATTGCAGGCCCACACCGGCAACATATCCTCTGGCTTTTTCATCCCACAGGACCGTGTTGGCAAATTGGTCATAGAATTCACTGAAGGATGCTGCCCGAGGCATCATAAAATCAACAAAGGGTCCGTTTATAGTTCCCAGCCAGATTTCCGCGGATAAGCCGGATTGTGCGAAGGCCGGTCCAAGATAGTCTTTGATAAAATCCCTCATATCCTCCCCGCTCCACAGGCACGACGGAAACTTCTGGTCAGCCATGGGCTCATTCTGTACATGCACCTGGGAAATGTCGATCCCTTCCCTCCGGTATGCCTCGACAAATTTAACAAAATAGAGGGCATAGGCCCTTAAGACCGCCTCCTCCATCCGGATGCGCCCGTAATTATATGCTTTTTTAGTTTTCATCCAGGTGGGAGGACTCCAGGGGGAGGCAAACAAAGTGAAATCCGGCTGATATTTTATAGCTTCGCGGATATAGGGAATGGTATGGCTTTTATCCCTCTCTATAGTAAAATGCTCCATTTCATAGTCGTTCTCCGCCTCATCACAGCTATACCATTCCAGGCTGAAATCATTGGCTCCCATTGGGATGCGCCCGTAATTAAAGCCGCATTCCTCCTGTGAGAACAGCTCTTTCATAAACGCTTCTTTTTGCTCCCGGTCCGCAAGCTTTAAGGCATCCCAGCCAAGCTCATTGAAGCAGCCCCCAAAGCCCAGTACCGTCTGCTTCTTATCCCCTGTTAAAGCCAGTGAATCCACCGTCTCCTTAGCCTGTATTACCTGCTCCTCTTTCCAGTAATCCTGCTCATAGCTGGCTATATGTGTAATCTTCATGTTCTCCTCATTTCTTTGGCCCGGTCTGCCGGCCTCAGTCATATATTAAAATACTGCCGCACTCTATGGTTCAAAATCGTAACACCCTACCGTCCAGGGGAAACCCTGCTGCTGATACCGGTGAAGACTCATTGTGAATTCCATGTGCGGCAGTTATTGTCATGAAAGGCCGTCCGTTATTCCGATAATCCCGCCAGATAAGCGTCCAGCTGTTCCTGAATCACCTGACGTACCTTCTCGATACCCGCCGCCTCCATCTTCTCCTTATATTCGGCAAGACCGCTTTCCATATCGGTATAGCCCAGTTCCAACGGCCACCAGTACTGCTGATGGACGCTGATGCAGGAGGAATATTCCGTCTCGATGGAGGAGGTGTCGATTACGAAGGAACGGTATTTTTGTGAACCGACACCGTCCTTAATATACGCATCCCATTCTTGTTTATATGCCTTTATATCTTCCGGTGTTCCGGCCTGATCACGGTTCAAGCCGGTGGTTCTCGCGGCCCACATGGAGGAGGCGGCATATTTATCCGTATTCAGCATGGTGTATTGTCCGTCTTCATTTAGTTCATAGGATTCGCCAAGTATACCGTAATAGAATGCATCATATACCTCCTGGTCGCTTGTCAGCAACTCCCAGAATTCAAGCACCCTTTCCGGATTCTTTGAGGTATTGGATACGACCATGGCATCCTGGGTGAAGGACATATTCGATATATCAGCTACAAAGTTGGAATATTTAAATTTGTATTCCGGATGCTCAATCGTATATCCCTGATAGGTATCTACATTATGGACTCTTAAGGCAGCTTTTCCGTTTCTGACCTTATCCGAATCGGTATCGGCCAGTGCGGACTTGCTGAAGAACCCTTTCTCATTCCATCGATTCATCATCTCCAGGAAATCTTTTGTCTTATCATATTCATAGTAGGTAAAGAGCTTTGGGTTATCCTCCGACGGATCGATAAAAAGAAAATCATTGGTGGAGCCCTTTATGGCATACTGTCCGTTATAGTACATCCATACATCATCCACTTCCGAACCGGCGGAGTAGATATCCAGGGGTTCGATTCCCTTGCCTCCGGCTGCTACGATATCCAGATATTCTTCCATATCCTCAAAGGTCTTCATCTCACCGTCCCAGCCGCTGCCCTCCGTAATATCCGTACGGTATACCGGACCATATGCGGAATAGGTTGCTAAAAGGGTGGGCACACAGTAATAGGAACCGTCCACGGTAGCCTGAAGCTTGGCCGTATCCGAATGCTTTGCAAAATTATTCGGCGCGTAAGCAGGCCATAATTCATCCAGGTTCATAAATGCACCTTTTTTCGCCAGGGATGAGAAATTCAGCCAGGATGCGCAATAAGCCATGTCGAATTCTTCTCCCGAGGAGAATAGCAGCGGGTACTTATTGGCATATTCCGCCCATCCGATCCAGTTGATCTTTAAGGTGGTATTTAATTTCTCCTTCAGTATTTTATTAAAATTCTCATTAATTGTTGCCTGCCCGGTGGGTTCGTTGCTTACCACATA
>JAFADH010000263.1 GCA_023424995.1 Bacillota bacterium
TTCGCGGCATTTGCCATAAATACCAGCGCATCCTTGCCGATCGGTTTCATCTTAAGGTTAATGCTGTGTTGATTAATATACTCCTTTACACTATCCGAAGGCTCATATACGATCAACAGATCTGCATCTCCCTGCATAAGCCGGTAATAGGATTCCGACGTCTTCGTATGACGGATAACCGCAGCGGCTTCTTCCGCTGACGCACCTGTCGCCAGCTGATAGACAGCCTCAGACAGCGGAATTGTAGCTGTTGATCCATCCACCACAGGATAATCATCCTTCTTCATGGAATTCTTAAGCTCAACCGGGCCGATGGTCGGCATTGGGGTTGGTGTCGGAGTCGCTGTCGGCGGCTGAGCGGGCAATACAGTCGGCTCGGGTGTGATGGGTAATTCGGTCGGTATAAGCGTAATATCCGCTGATATATCTTTCGCATGGTTATTTTCTTTATTGCACGCAGCTGTCATTATGCTCATGGTAAAAATGATCAGTAACCATATACGGTATTTCATAATAATCTCCCCTCTTGCTACATAACCATATTTTACCACTGGGGAATGATAAATGCAAACCGGGGATAGCATAAAAAGGACTATATCACGTGAGTCGGATATAGTCCCTGGCAGCTGATTGATATGATGTTGGCAATGCCTCCCGGAATAATTACATATTCTCAACGAATTGAATCTTAACGCCGTTCGGATCCAGTACATAGAAGAATTTGACATGGGGGTTGGGAGAGAAGGGCCCGTCAAGAATGTCTATTCCCTTGGCCTTCAGGTCTGCTATCATCTCATCCACGGAAGCAACTTCAAATCCTAAAGAGATATCCTGTCCGTAATTCGGCTCTCTCTTCTGTGCCGGTGTCATCAGCTCAATCTCTGTCTCCCCGTCACTTAAGAATACAATTTCCACTCCCGGTCCCGCCTGGAATCTTCGTTTCTCTTTCAAGCCTGCAATCTCCTTATAAAATGTAAGGGATTTCTCCAGGTCTTTCACAATAATGGTTGTCCATAGATATTTCATGTGTGTTTCCTCCTTAGGTTGATTGTGTTATATTAGGCGTTGAAGCATAATATCCGGTTATGCTTCCCTCCCTCTCTTGTTTCATTATATTATATTTTTACATCGTTCAATATGACTTTATGCGGTATCTTAAGCACCTGAAATTCCTCGTATTGCTTATCTGACAGATAAAGCGAAGCATACTGCGCATGGGAACATACTACCAGAACGATCTTTCCCTCCTTATAAAAAGCCGGATCATCCAAATGCAGCTTAAGCTCCGTATCGGTGATTACTGCTTCAAACAAATCCTTCATCTGATATAACCTGCTTTTCAGGTTCTCTTCAATGGCCAGATAGTACAATACATTGGGTCCGCCAATAGTATAGGGTGTGATGCAGGTTACTTCCCTGTCAATTAATTTATATTGTTTCAATATGGTTTGTACATAGCCTGCCACCTCCTCCCGGGATTCCTTAAATCCGGCTTCGTACCGTTCACGTGCGGCTTTATCACGGCGGACCAATTCCTTCAGCTCCTCTTCTGATTCAGCCACATCTTCAAATACTCTGTGCATCTCCTCTTCCGGCGGGAAATCTTCATAATCATGACCTGTATATTCTTTGAATTCTATCTTTGCCTTATCCGCTTCTGCCTTCGTCATTCCAATATTGCTACCCTGACAGAGGGATACCGTATCGCTGACGGAACAGCAAAAGCCGATTAATGAAGTGAGTACATCCCCTTGAATCTGTTGATAATCCATATTGACATGGATTCGGTCTGTGTCATTAAAAATCAACTTATTACCTCCTTCCGGTCACAAGTATATAAGCCAACTCACTCGTGCACGGCAAAATTCTTAAGCTAACAAAACCTTTTTAGTATGGAGTTACCTTCTAAAAAATGATTCTTTTCCGATAATGATGCACTTTGAATCTGAACCATGTCCGATTTCTCTTGTCCTGGCAACCGGCATATCCGGATTATTTATAAGCCTTATAACAATTTCTTCTGCTGCCGGAATCTCTTGCCTCTCTTCCATCTTAGTAAATGTCCCAAGTAAAATACCGTTTACATCCCTGAAGACACCCATCTGCTTCAACTGGCTCATGCAGGCTGTGATCAAAGCCGCATCTCCGCTGTAAGCCTCAAGGAATAATATCTTCCCCTTGAAATCCGGCATGTAAGGAGTTCCTGCCAACTTCAGCAGGCAGCGTACATTTCCTCCTGTCACGACGCCTTCCATCCTGCTGCCTTGCAGAAAGGTATAATCGAATTCAAATAATTCCTTCCCGCCTCCCAGAATAGAATTAAGAAACCACTTGATTTGCTGTTCCTTATGCCGGCGGATGAGGTTACGGATCTGATACAGATATGACGATATCCCTGTTCTGGCATATATCGCATTAATTATCACGGTTAGATCACTATAACCAAAAAAGGGTTTGGGATTACTCTTTATCAGGTCAAAGTCCAGAGCCTCCAGAATTTCGTTCGCAATATTCCCGCCGGAGATATCAAACACAGCTTTTATCTCATTATCCCCATAAAACCGGTGAAGCTCCTGTGCCCGTTCTTTAGCTGTACCGCCAAACACAGAGTGTTTTTCATAGAGGTAACTGCTGCTTATGGGATGTAATCCTAACTCCTGAATAACAGCTAGTAATGAGTCCACTTTTATTTTATTTGATAACGGCTGTGCATTCGAGCAGCCTGTAATTGCTATTTTATCACCCTTTTGTAACAGCATGTTTCTCCCTCAGCATGGATTCGCTCCGGTTCTTTATCGATATCCTGAATATATAATGCCAGTGTTCTATCCCTTATGCTTCTGCCATATGCTCATATTCATTATATACAAAATTCTTCACCCCATTAAGGCCCTCAGCAAGATATTTCTTAGCATCCACAGGATACAGCTCCAGATCCATGATTTTATCAATATCAGCCCAGGTAAATTCCAATTTAAAGGTATCATCCTCTAATTGCTCGGTTCCGAGGAATTTGCCTTCCAGCGGTATGCATTCGTAATTCGTTAACTCCACTCTATAAAATAAGCATATCTGGTGGCATGGCTTCTGCCCGGTAGGCCAAGGAAAGAAGATTTCACCCACCCACTGTAATGAGTCAACCTTTATGTCAGCATTGATCTCTTCCTTGAATTCACGTA
>JAFADH010000273.1 GCA_023424995.1 Bacillota bacterium
CCATCCGGCTTCCTTCAGATTCGTAGTCACCCACGACACCCTTGCCATTGGCTATGTCCTTCCTACTACCAGGCGGACTCGGGACTCACACCCGTTGAAACGTGCGCCCGCCGGGCGCACTATAAAAAGGACCTTCACCTGCGGCATAACAGCCGCCAGGTAAAAGTCCCATAATACTGCAACATATTTATATTATTCTCAATAGCAGATACACCGCATAAAACATCCCTGTCATATTCTATAGTTCACGATACCGTCTTACTCCATAACCGGTCAGAAGTATGTATAGTACCACATCCAGCACCACTGTCAGTAACAGGTATCCCAGATTCGAAAGAAGAGCCGACGGCAGGAGAAAAGACAGAATTAATTGTATTATAACATAACCGATCCCCGAGAATATGGTAATCATGCAGGCAGCACTCTGCTTTATGACCACAGTCTCAGTCGTCCAGTTAAAGTTCGGGAACAGCAGGTTGATGATAAGTCCGTAGCAGGCGATGAGCACAACGCATGCAACGGTGATGAGCATCTGCAATAACGTCTGCATAACCCCCAGTTTTAAAGCAATCCCTATAATGATCATATCGATCAGAGCCGGCGCAGCGACGGTAAGATTTACTGCTATCTTCGATAAGTAAACTGTTCCGGCTGATACCGGTAAGGATTTCATGATCCAGAGGCTTTTACCCTCCAGGGATATGGAAGCCATGGTGGTACAGGTCATGATGACGCAAAAATTAATATAGAGCGGTACATTGGCGATCAATACCTGCACGGCAGTCGGATCTCCTATGAGCTTTTCCAGATCAACAAAGAGAAGTGCGACAGCGCCTATAGTAAGCAGCACAATACCAAAGCCGGTATTTAAAACATAGAGCGGAGAAGAAAAATAACGCTTCAGCTCCTTCCTGTAAAGTGCGGTTAAGGGGGAGGAAGTCTTCAGCTCTCCCATCTTATACTTCCCTCGGGCTCTTCCCGTAAGTATAATGGTATTTAATTTAATAAAGAGCTTTGCTACCACTGCCGCATAGATAAGAAAGGCTCCCAGGGATATTGTAATAAACACAAAAAAAGCCGGGATGTCATAATGAACTGCCGCATCCGTATACAGCTGTGCAAGAGGATATAAGGAATTCACCCGGTCTGTCAGAGCCTTCCCTATATCCAGCAATTGCTCCGCGTTCCCGCCGATAAAGAAGGAAGAACCCATAACAGCCAGCAATAAAATAAGGGAAAAGATAATATTAAGCAGGTTGCTGTGGCGAAACCGCGAGGCTGCATAAGCTATAGCAGTTCCTAATACGGAAGCAGCCACAATCGGCACCAGCGGTATAAAGAACATAGCTGTGAAATTAATGATATAGAATACGATGCCCGGCTGTTCCAGAATACCGTAGGCAATCATCATAGGAATTATCATAATGATGACGAACATAAAATTAAAGGCATACAGAATCAATAAACGGCACGCAATCACAGCACCTGTGCTGACCGGAAGAGACATGACCAGATCATAATCCCGGAAGCCGAAGATGGTTCCCTTGATCTTAAAAACCGTAGTCATAAAGATAATGATGCAGGTCACTGACATCATGATGGCTGGCAGAAGCGAGGTACTGTCAAAAAACTTCAAGCCGCTGCCTATCATAAGATTATAAAATAAGGATATGCCGCTCATCAGAAGGACAAAGAATAAGATGCCTGTGTACAGCACCTTTGCTTTTTTCTTCTTCGTACCGCCAATTGACAGCACATCGCCCAGGACCGCCCACAACTGGACACTGATCAAACGCATTATTTTATACATAATGATAAACCCGATCCTTTCCTATTGCTCATCAATTAGTTCCAAGAATACATTCTCAAGACTTGAATTACCCTTCACTTCCTCTGTGGTACCGCAGGATACCAATCTTCCGCCCTTGATAATGGCAATTTTATTACAGAGCTTCTCTGCAACCTCAAGAACATGGGTGGAGAAGAAGATGGCACTTCCGTTCCGGCACAGCTCTGTCATGATTGACTTTAAGGTATAGGAAGCCTTGGGATCCAGACCCACAAAGGGCTCATCCAGTACCAGCAGCTTTGGTTTATGGATCAAAGCCGATATAATGGCAAGCTTCTGCTTCATACCGTGGGAGTAGGAGGAGACGGCATCCCCGAGATTTGCCGTCAGCTCAAAAACATCCGCATATCTGGTTATCAGCTCCTTCCGTTCCTTCTTGTCTACCTGATAGATATCCCCGATAAAATTCAGGTATGCGATTCCCGATAAATGATCATACAGATCCGGATTATCGGGAATGTAAGCCATCCTCTGCTTGCAGGCCACCGGGTCCCTGCGGATATCGATCCCATCCACGGTGATCTCGCCTTCTTCAAAATCAAGAACACCTACGATGGAACGGATCGTGGTGGTTTTACCGGCACCGTTATGACCGATAAAACCAAAGATATCCCCGCTCTTTACCTCCAGGCTCAGATTATCCACTGCCTTCTTATCACTTTTGTAGCTCTTGGAATAATTCCTGATGCTTAACATACACATTCCCCCAATCTCTTTTACGGCCTGCGAATCGTACTTGCAGACATCGTGACAGACTTAACACCTTAATATTCCGGATCCGTCTTTTTATGCTCCTGACCGGTCAGCATAATATTACTTCCGGTCGAATGCCAGATTTAATGCTTCCGTTCCCTCCAGCACGAATCTGGAATCCTTCAGTATCGGAATTACCTTGCCCTCCTTCGTATGAACGGATATCTCCTTAAGCTCATCATACGGTAAAGTGATATCCGTATGGCAGTTAAAATACGCCTGACCGGGATCCGTCTTACGCAGGACGGAGATCTCATTATCTCTGGCAACTACTTCCTTGCCGTCGGGATTATAGATCCGGACCTCTTCACTCATCTTATAGCAGGTATCGCCGATTGCAAAATGGGGACCGGTCTTCTCGGCAATCAATATTGGAAGACGGGGTGCGATATCAAACCTTCTCGCCATCATGTAAGCGGTGGTATTCGTACCTATGGCAAATTCTCCTATGGGCAGATAATCCCGGTTATATAACAGGTTCTCCCTGATATAGCTCTTATTCTTCGCTTCCTCCTGAAAATTCCCGCAATTATATGCTGTGATGATACCATCCTTGAATGTAAGCTCCAGCTCCTTATACTCCAGGTCATTCAGATAGACCCGGGGAACATGCAGGATTCCCTCCGTTCCCTTCAATACAGGAGATGTAAATACTTCCCCCACCGGGATATTCACATCTGCCACACAGTTCTCAAAGATCGTCTCCCTGGAGCTGTCCTTCAATTCATACAGCATGACCTTCATATCCGTATGGTTCTTTCCGCTGCCCAGAATACGCACATATTCCCCCCGGTCCAGGGCATCGATGATATGCTGCTGGATCCTCCGGTATTCCATGCTGTCCAGCGTATTCACCTTCACCGTCTCGGCAAATACCGCTTCAAAATCCCTGCCGATCTCCGGGATCGGATATGCAATGATGGTAAAGGAGGTCTCTTCCAGCTTCAGATAATCCTTCTTCAGCAGGCCCTCTTCATTGGCAGCTTCCAGTGTCAGCTTCTGCTGGCGTTTGTCCAACTTGACCGCCTCCCTCTTATCCTCGGGAGCGAAAGGTTCTTCACCAAAGACCTGAATCAGCGCAGGTCCCGCATATACCGCAGCCTCATCCTTATAAAGCTCATATGCGGCCTTCAGGCTCTCCAGCTTTCTCTGACGAAAAGCCTTATCCAGGAAAAGTCCGGTATCAAACCGGTGGTCATAGTCATACTGTTTATTCGGACTCGTGGAATGATATCCGATCTTAAGATGCTGGAGCTTATTCACCGCATTGTATGCCGCCCGGAAGATGACAGGCTCCAGACCCAGACTCCTGAAATTGTGCACCGCATAATATACCATACGCTCAAAACCTGTCTGGTATCTGATATTAACCGTTCTCTTCCTGCTCAGATCCTTGCGGTTTGCTTCAAAACCAAGGCGGAAGCCTTCCGTAAAGGTATCTGCCATTGCTTTGACCTGGTCCTCCGGCAATGTATTCAGAAATTGCGCCGTCTTGATCTCATTCTCCGTAATGTATTCGCCGAACCGGTACAGATAACGGATGTCGGAAAGATCGGAATTCATGATGATATCCCTGGCAAAGGATGATTCGGCATCCAGGTGCTCTGCGGTTCTGGCAGTAATCAGGATATGGCAGTAATCGCTCATGAAATCATAGACCGCACGTTTCACATCCTTATAAGTATATTCATCTTCCTCCTCCAAAAGATTATAAACTTCGATCAATAACTCCAGACAGATAGTCATCTCATATAACCTGCCTTCATAGGCATATACAATGATACCGCGAAACTCAGCCAGCAAAAAGGACAGCAGCCTGCCATACCGGTCTCCCAATTTTTCGCAGGCATAGGCGGGATTGGCATAGCTGGCATAATAGTTCTCACCTGCAATATCGTTATACAATGCCTTGTTAAGTCCTTCCAGCTCCTCCAGGGTGAGCTTCTCCAGCTTCTTCTCCCGGATCAGGACAACAACTCTGCGTATCATCAATACAAAGGAAGCAGTCCTCTGGAAGTAGGTCCTAAACTTCTCCGGTACGGTCTCCTCCTGCTCCATCAGAGCGATCCGTTCCATCGCCAGCTCATATCTCTCATGAACCACCTCATTATCATCTTCCCATAAATGATTATATTTCATCCTTATACCCATCCTTTCATGGTAACCCGCTGTTTCAGGCGGTCTGTTCTTTTGTCTTTGTGACTTTTGCGTCACGGATATTTCTCAGGAACACATGTGCTTTATAATTTTCATATCATGAACATAAGACATATTCATGATCTTTTTGCCCCAATCGGAATTCGCAGGCAGTCTTGCGATTCCCCATTCCGGTCTTATCATATGATGAATACAAGACTTGTTCATGATCTTGTTGCTCCAATCGGAATTCATAAGCAAGCTTATGATTTACAGATTTCATTATACCACATTACATGCCGATTCCTATGATATATAGTATCAGCAGAAGAATTGTCATAAATCCGTTCAGCACAATTCCGATAACAGGGAAACGGTAAAAAATATCCTTCTTTTTAAATGCACGGTAAGACAGCACAAAGCCGAATACGGTTAATGCAAAGAGCAGCAGCCCGATCAGTCCGAGAATAAATCCGCCCTTCCCCTTAGCCATTCCGGATACAACACTCAAGGCTATAAAGGTGAGAACGGCTATGCTCCCGATGACGGTTGATGCAATTCCTGTCTTTGTATGCCTTCTGCCGGAAAAATGAATCATTTCCTTATCCCGTTTGTGCATCATTCTTATTTCCTCCCATTCTTTTTTGTTAAATGCCTATCTGCCGGCTGTTCTTTTCGGACATCTTCCCCTCAGAATAAAAAAGCCGAGCATAAAACACAGGTATCCAAGAAGGCCTCCTGCGGTATTAAGAATAAGGTCGTCCACGTCAAAGATCCCCACCTTCAATAACAGCTGCACCGTCTCCACCGCAAGACTGAAAAGCATACTGGAGAAAACGAGCCGGAATACATTGCGGTATCTCGGATTGAGCAGCGGGAGCATAAAGCCGAAGGGTGCAAAGGCCAGAATATTCCCAAGAATGTTAACCACAAAGCTTTCTGTCCCAATCTGCTGCCGATAGATGATAAATCGCCTGATTTCCTTGAAAAACTCCAGATTATAACGAAAATCCTGAGCGATATAGTCCCTTCCGTAACGTTCACTGAAGAATAAAAAGTAAGACAATAAGATAATATATAAATAAAACAAAAGCCATCCGGCCTTCGTTAAGCCTTTCTTTGTTTTCGTTTTCAACTTTCTTCTCCATATTCCTTAATTTTCTAATAATCTAACCTTTATGTGGGAAAATATACATTAAGTATATCCCAAATCCATAACCTAGTAAAGTGGCAGAAAAGACTTTTCGAAAGGACTAAGGTCAAACCCATGAAGACATTTGAAGAATTATATTACGAAGTCCTGATACGGACGCTGTTAGAAAAGGATGACGCTTTTCTTAAAAAGCTGGAATTATATGATACCCATCAGCTGGATTGCCTGCTTCATCCCGAGAAGCATCCGATTATATGGCATAAGGGCGAATGCCGGTGCAGCGGGGAGGAACATGGCTGCGTGAAGGTATGTCCTTTCCATGCCATCCACCCCGGGGAATCCGGAGAGATGATAATTGACGAGTCCCTGTGTGTCGGATGTGAAATGTGTATTCAGGAATGCCGTGCCAGGAATCTGACTGCCAGCAAGGATGTATTGCCTGTTCTGCAGGCGATCCGCTCCCATAAGGGATTGGTCTATGCGCTGGTCGCCCCGGCTTATCTCGGACAATTTGCCAGTGACGTAACGCCCGGCAAACTAAGGACAGCATTAAAAGCGGCAGGCTTTGACGGTATGATTGAGGTTGCCCTGTTTGCGGACATCCTTACCTTAAAGGAAGCTTTGGAATTCGACCGGAATATACTGACCGAGAAGGATTATCAGCTGACCAGCTGCTGCCCGGTATGGATCGCCATGATCCGCAAAATATATAAGGAGCTTGTCCCCCATGTGCCGCCGGCTGTATCCCCCATGATCGCCTGCGGCCGTTCCGTTAAGGTCATGCATCCGGATGCAATTACCGTATTCATTGGTCCCTGCCTGGCTAAGAAGGCGGAGGCAAAAGAAAAAGATGTAGCCGGAGCGGTCGACTTTGTACTGACCTTCCAGGAGGTTCAGGATATCTTCCGGGTTATGGAAATCGATCCCTCCAGGATGAAAGAAAGCGAGAAGGATCATTCCTCCCGTGCAGGAAGAATCTATGCCCACTCCGGCGGTGTCAGCGAAGCGGTCAGTGAGACTGTGAACCGGCTTAATCCGAACCGGAAGATAACCGTCCATACCCAGCAGGCGGATGGTATTCCTGCCTGTAAGGCTATGATCAATGATCTGATATCGGGTAATACAACTGCTAATTTTTATGAGGGAATGGGCTGTGTCGGCGGCTGTGTGGGAGGACCGAAAGCATTGATACCGCACCAAGAGGGCAGAATCCATGTTAAGGAATACGGAGCTGCCGCACCCTATCCCACACCCATCGATAACCCCTATGTCATAGAATTATTACACCGTCTCGGTCTGGATACCATCGAAAGCCTGCTGGAGCACAGCCATATCTTCACAAGGGACTTGGGTGAAACCGTTCAGAAAGAAGAGGCCGGCCGGCACGTCGCCCATAAAAAATAGACAAGCTTTATGTTCTGCTGCTATGTCGGGTTTGCATATAGAATATCCTAACAACAGCTTTTCATATCCGCATGCCATACAGATGACTTACAACGTCATCTGCTTCCGATGTGCTGAAATCATAAAAATGGTGAACACATTATCATTGCGTTCACCATTTTTTTAATTGCTGTTTCCTGTCTCCGGTTTTCTGTTTCTATTCCGCCGCCGGATTACTGCTGTCCGATCAGCTTATCCTTCTCAACGATATGGTGGATCAGCCAGTCATTAAGGAATTCCAGTAATTCAAAAATCACTTCCTTCTGATTCTCGTCAACCGCACTTAAGTCATAGCCCGCAATCTTCTCTGTGAATTCCTGATGTTCCACCTTGTGTGACAGCAGTCTCTTATACCGGATGCCTGCCATATATTCTTCCTCATGCTGAAAGTGAATGGCAGCATACTCTGTTAACTCCTTTAATATCTCCACGATGTAATCATACTTATCATGGATGAATTCATCCACTAGGGTCTCATAGGCTCTGTCGGCAATCTCAAAAAGCTTCTCGTGTTCTTCATCAATACTGGCAATTCCTGTTCTGTACTCATCCTTGAATTTGTACATATAACATTTTCCTTTCGTAAGGTGTGCTAACATAAGTTACCTATATGTTATGCCCCGCATATTGCAGCACGTTCCTGCACTTCATTAAGCGGGGCATATACAGTAATCGTTATGAATGTTTTTTAGTAGGAAGCTACCACTACATAAGAAGCTGCCATAGCTTTCACCGAATTACCGCTCAGGTCAGTCAGGCCATTGTGCAGGATCTCAACCTTAAGCAGGCTTCCGGCTGCCGGCTGTGAGGTCAGCGTGATATTCACGGTATTGCCGCTGATGGATACATTGTTCGGCAGTTCATATGCACCTGACAGCATTGATACCTTCACAATCAATGTGCCTTGGACCGCTTCATCAAAGTTCATCTTAATTACATTCCTTGTCTGAGTATCAAAGGTATTGCTTACCCAGGAGGGCTTTTTATTCTCCTTCAGTTCCACGGAGCCTGAATATAATGTAATCGCAGAATAGCTGTTATTGTAACCCCTGACACCGGTGATGGATACCGGTCTGGAAATCGTCACAGGGTTGGATTCCGGCGCAATCGTCAGAATTACGGTGGCCCCGGTCTCCGTTGTATTATCCGTTAATTCCGCCTTCATCAGAGTCACACCCGCTACGGAGTAATTGCTTAAGGCCTCTGCGGAAGCTTTATCCAGCTTATGTGCAAATTTAATGATGATCTGGTCCGGATTCGCAGCCGACTGGGCAATGCTGTAAGGTGCCGGCAGCTCAGTGTCCTGTCCGGAAGAATTGGCGATGTAAATATCTCTGGACATGTTTGTATTCTGGAAACCATCAAAAGCAAAGCCTTCTGTGATGGTAAATGTATAGCTTCCGTTTAAAGTCAGGTTCGCCAGCTTCAGCTTAACGATGTTATTGCCTTCGTTATGGGTCTGAACCGTCCAGTTGATGTTCGTATTCGGTATGATATCATCAAAGCTTGATATAAATCTCGCATTAAAGACGCCGGTATTGGTTAACAGGGTCACTGCTTCATTGAAGGTCAGGGTAAGTATCTCGGTCTCCGGATCATATACGAAGACGGTGATAACGGGTTTTGCTGTTTCAACCGTAAAATCCACCGGTCTGTCCTGCATAATATTGGCGCTGGTATCCGAAGGATTTACATTATAGCTGTTATACATTCCGATGCCCACTGTCCTGACACCGGTCAAGGTAAGATCCGTTCCGGTCAGCGTATAGTTAACCTTCTTATTATTGGAAGGATCCACTATACCAAGTATCATGGAACCGCTCGGAGTAGTGATATAACCCGGTGTCTGTATGGAGCGGTCAAACATGGCGGACAAGGTATTATAGGCGGTACGCTGGATATATAAAACCTTGGCCTGGGGCTTCAGGGAATTATCCAGCTGAATATAAGGCTGTACATATACATTCGCCGGAATATTGCCTGCATTGTCCTTAATTCCTGAGATATATACGGTAAGTAATTTATTCTTATCCGCAGTGACTATATTCGACAGATTGATCTTCAATGATCTCTTGTCACTGGATACCACATAATTCAGGACATTATTCAAGGTACTGATTGTGGAGGGATCGACTGATACATTACCTACTGCCGCCCCGCCGGTTACCTTCATATTGTCAAAGTTCACCGGTTCGTTGAATAGAATAGTTGCGATTACGCCGGTATCATCCACTGTGGTTGATACAATATAAGGAGCTGTAGTATCAATATAGGTAATCTGCTTATAATAGGATTCAAGCGCCACACCGTCCGCGGTCTTAATGTCGCTGGAGAAGCTGATGCCATAATTACCGCTTAAGGAATTGGCTGTTATTATGGTCAAGGTCTTCTTATCCTCAGATAATTTGGCAGTGATCTTACCCGGGTCGTCTGCCAGTACGCCCTTCGCATTCTTCCTCTGTGTCAGCTCAATATTGCCGGACAGGCTGCCTCCCGTTCCGATTACGGTATTCTCCTGTATGGGACTGGCAAAGGTCGCAGTGATTATATTGGAATCCGTGATGTTAACATCCTTCACTTCCGCAACCGGTCCGACCACCTCGATGATGACGGCATCATTAATAAAGCTGGTCTTGGCTGCACTGGCAGTCGCTGACTTTGCCGCTGTAGCAACCAGAATAACCTTTCCGGTCTTAATGGCGGTGATCTTACCGGCAGCGGCATCATCAATACGGATGCAGCCTTTATCTCCGTTTCCTATGCTCCAGTACACCTTATCCGAGGAATTGGACGGAGTCAGGACAGCGTCCAGATCCTTGCTTTCATTTAACTGCAGCACATGTGCTCCATTGGTAAGGCTGGCATTGGAGATGGCAACCGCAGTAGCCGGAACGGTAACAGTCACATTGCATACCAGAGTCGTGGTCTTCTTAGTGGGATATGTAATCTTGCAGGATACCTTGGCAGTTCCCGCACTTACGGAAGTAACCACTCCGTTCTTGTTAACGGTTACTACCTTTTTATTGGAGGAAGACCAGGCATAAGTGCTCTTGCTTACCTTATTCGTAACGTTCAAATCATAGACTTCGCCAATCCCGATAAGCTCCAGTGTTGTCTTCGTGAGTGCCGGAGCTGCCGCCTTGGCTACCGTTACATTCATGCTGCACAATATCGGTACGGTCAGTGCCAGTACCAGGAACATGGCAATTCTCTTGTAAAGCCGTGTTTTCATAATAATCACATACCTCCTAATTTCATCCCTCGCATTACATTAATGTTAAATGATAAATATTATTTCACTTCTATATATAGTATCATATCATTTACAAATTGTCAAAATCTTGTCTTTTTGTTTACATTTTTCTTAAATTCTATATATTTCTAGGTACTTTGCCATATGCGGACCCATAATAAGAAGGCCCCATTCCGTTATTTAACATATTTTACAAAATCTATAGAAATTTAACTTTATTTTTTAAGGAAACCGAATTATAATTGAAGAATAGTATAGGATACCTTTATATAGGGGGATCTAAGGATTTTTTGTATATTATAAGTATATAACGACTTGATACTAATCAATACATACAGGTCTAATTATTGACAAATCATGTGCTGTATGTTATTTTTTCCTGGTAAATTACGTATTGTGATTCTTGGTACACAAGGACACACGGAAAGCTCTGTGTAAAGCACAGGGCTTTTTCTTTGTCTGGACAGTTATGGCCGGGGTTCTTCTGTTTCGACGTCGAAACAGTTGCGCCGGCGCAAAAGAAAAGCACCCCGAAGGATGCTTTAGTATTAACTTCTATACTTTCGTGCTTTTCTTGCATATAAATAGCGTTCACTCGGTGTAAGTATTCCATTGTTTAATAATCCTATGTTTTTTTGATAAAAACTATTTATTTCATTTAGTTCATCGGCATTATCTATACTTACTACCTTCATTGAATTATATTCCACTTCTATTCCATTGTAATACCCCTCAACAAATCTATTGAAATTTTGCCCATTTGACAATAATAAATCAAATAACACAAAGCAAGGCCCATCAATATAATTGCTTAAATCATTCGATATATCTTTACTATAATATATAGGATTATCATAGGAAACTGAATATATGACTGCTCTATATTTATTGTTATGCAGGGAATTTACTTGATAATGACTGCTCATATAATCACTTCCTTATTTAGGATTTACCATTGCATTAAACCATGTTTTCATAGAAGATATTATTTCATTAAAAATTTCATCCGCTATATTTCTTCGCGAAATAATGCGTGTATCAAAGTCCCTTGCCGTTGCGTGTGAATAAGGGTGCCTTTTATTATAATAATAAACATACATAGATGTAAAGTCTTTTTCAGTTTTTTCATCAATTTTGCAACTATATTCAGGTTTCATTATAAATTTTGATTGTTTATCCGGTCTAGTAAAAAGCGATCCTAATTGTGTATCTCCTTCACATTCTATACCTTTTGCAGCATACATTTTTTTCACAAATCCTTCATAAGCTCTTAACGCTTGCTGTATAATCCCTGAATAATCAGGCATATCAATCTCAATTTTTGATAATATAAAAGCTGTAGAGAAAATAGCCTTCTGTGAATTCGATAAAAATGAATACAAGTCACTTCCTAACACATGTTCCATTTCTTCATAAATTGCATCATTCGAGATGTTGATATTACAAAATCTAATTTGTGCATCTACAACCTCGTCAAGTGAAGCACCATTTTCAGAAACCATTGATACAACTTCATTAAATAAAAACAAGGGTCTTCCTTGCAATTGCATTCTTTTTGTATTTAAAAAATATTTTATTGTAACTAAATCTCCTGCCTGCCCCCGAAATTGATATAAATGATACAGAGCTTTCCCGACTTCTAACTGTTCGCTATAATTAACTTGTGTAACACCGCTTATCCCTTTAATCAATTCAATTACAATCTCGTAATCAGAACGATCTATAATTATTGAAAATCCATTGGAAAATGGCGAATTATTTATTACATTCTTAACTCTTTCATAAATGTTATCGGCTATTCTTATTGATATATCAATATTTTTACCAACATTCGGAGCAATCGTTAAAAGTCCTCCGCTACATTTTATAAAATCTATCTTTATAATATTCCCTTGATTATGAATCGTATACTGTATTCTACTAACATTTTCTGTGCATTCGATATTTACAGTCCCATCCAGTTCGGATTCGCACCATAACTTTATCCAACCAGTTATCTTCTCCTTGTCTATGCATAGCTTAGAATATTTATTCGCCAAGACAATTACTCCTTTGTATACATTTTCCTATATTTTACCACCTATTACCTTACAAATCAATAAAAAAGTAAATTTCACAAAAAGGCACTCAGTGTCAACCGAATGCCTTATCAAAGTATTAAATGAGGGAAGGGAAATCAGTCATTAAGTTTTGATTCCTGGCAACTGTATATGATAAAAGTTCTTTTGTAGATTCCTCAGCAGTGTATTTACAGCCTTTATTATAACTCATTTCCCACGAGTATTGTGGGCAAGTTATTCATCTTAAAACTTATACCTTTCTTCCGGCTGCCAGAGCTTCCCGGGTTGCTTTTCCTATCTTCGTACCATCATCCTGCATATGTTTTCCCCAGCCCAGCTGATCCCAATATACCAGTACCGCTATTCTGGTTTTCGGGCCAAAGCTGCCGTCTACCGAAAGTTTAGGCAGCCAGGACGGTATGACCGTATTTAACTTTTCCTGGGCCCACTTAATGTCTTCCTTCGAGGAAGCAGGTGTAATTGTAGCTGTCGGCATAGTTACCTCCTCAATATATTTGATACCGGTATATTCACATATACCCTTACAGATTTCCCGGGCACTTTCCTTCCAGAATGCTTTATTGGCCATCATCTGGGTTGCTTCCCGCTGGTTCGTCATGAAGGCAAGCTCTACCAGGATTGCGGCCTTGGTATCTAAGGCGTTACAGTTACACATTGCCAGGGCAGACTTTGTTATGCCCCTGTTCTTCTGTGTGGTGCCTCCGGTCAGATGTTTTAATACAGCCTGAGCCAGCTTCTCGGACTCTCCTGCATAGGTACTGTGAATGTACACTCCTACCCCCTCGGCAGAATTAAAGCTCTTTCCGTCTCCATATGCGTTAAAATGAATGCTT
>JAFADH010000285.1 GCA_023424995.1 Bacillota bacterium
GTACCATGGATAACTACACCTATTCGGTAGAGATGGACGCCATGAGCTATGAAAGACTGGAGAATGGCGTAAGGATCGTCTATGGAATGGGATCCAATAAAAAGACCTATAAGGATTTTCCTGCTTATATCAGTGAAGAGAGAATGAATGAACTGGTTCTTAACTACCTGGATGAAGAGCAGGCTAAAATAGTAAAAAAACAGTATCGTCTGACCAAGAGCGGTATCTATTCAAGAAAAACCAACAAAGACAATCCTCTGTCAGGTCTGGCGGCTCCGCAGCTTTATACCTTGTTCTATGAAGCGGGGCATTATACCTATGAGGAACTGGAACAGGACAATACGGAACACGATAAATTGGATGAGATGCCCGGGAAGCAGTATATCCTTATCTCGGTAGATTATTATCTGGACGGGGATGACCTGATCGTACGCATACCCGCAGGAGAGATCAACTGGAATGAAGAATATCCCATCCGGTATCTGGACGTACTTCCGTATTTTCTGACGAGTATGGAAGAAGAGGGATATCTGTTCGTTCCTGACGGCAGCGGTGCGCTTATTTATCTTGACAGCAAAAAAACCTCGGAATATCAATTCGCATCCAGGTATTACGGCGGTGACTGCACAATAGAAAGCCTGAATTATGACAGCAGCAGATCACGTATGACGTTACCGGTATACGGTTTGAAGACAAAGGATTTCTCCGTTCTGGGAATTATTGAAAAGGGAGCTGAAATAGCGGAGCTTAATACGTATATCAAGGGCTATTACAGTGAATTCCCCGGAAGCGGGTCCTATTTAAGATTTCACATCCGCGATGAGCAAAGTATTATTTCAAACTATTCCTTAAACGCATCCACCTATACCATCAAGGACGTATCCGAGGATTTCTATAAAGAAGACATACAGATCCGTTATCTGTTTCAGACGGAGGAAGAAGCCGGTTACAGCAATATGGCGCTGGATTACTCCGATTATCTGGCGGAGAAAGAAATGCGGGATAAAGCAGTCCGGGAAGAGGAAGCTCCCATATTTATTGAATTACTGGGTGAAATTGATAAGCAGAAGTTTTTCCTGGGCATCCCCTATGAGGGCAGTGTTACATTAACTACCTTCGAGGAAGCGAAAGAAATACTGGCTTCCCTGATGGCATCCGGACTTAAGAATATTAAGCTGATTTATACGGGAATGAATAACGGAGGCATCAACCAGAGAGCCGCTGAAAAAGTCACCGTATCCAAAGCTCTGGGCGGAAGCAGCGGCCTGCAGGAATTGCTGTCCTATGCGAAGGATACGGATATCAGCGTATTTCCTAATCTGAAGCTGCAGACTGCGGTCACTGATAAGAATTTAAACAAGAATGAGCTTGCTTTCTTTATTAACAATAATCCCGCAAGAATACACCGCTATGATATTGTGGAAGGAAGCGCAAAGCAGAAAAGCACATGGCCTGTTTATATTATAAATCCCAAATATCTTACCCGGTATATGGAAAAGTTCAGCACCTCCTATGACAAATTGGGAATCAAACAGCTGGCGTCTTCGGATCTTTTGACCTTTTTAGCCGCCGATTACCGGAAGAACGGACATTATTCATTAACCGCCTCCAAAGAAAATTATACCGGCGCCTTGGAGGCCTTAGCTTCCCAATATGAGATCATGCTGTCCAATCCCCTGGATATCGCTTATCCCTATACGGATTATATTACGGATCTGCCTGTGGAAAGCAGCGGGATGAAGATATTTGATGCCTCTGTTCCGTTTTTACAGATTGCGCTGGACGGCAGGATCCCCTATTCAGCCCCTGTTATGAATGACTATTCCATGGATTTGACCGAGGACATGATGAGAGCCGTCGAGACAAAAAGCAGCCTGAAGTTCCGCTTTATAAGCAGCAGCGGTAATATTTTAGAGAATACGGCCATGAATCATATCTTTATGGCGGAGTTCGGGAAGTGGGAGGACAGCATAGGCAGGTACTACCGGCAATATAATGAATTCTATCAGAAGGTGAAGGATGCTGTGATTGTCCGGCATGAAATTATCAACCGTGATAATAATGTCAGAAAGGTCACCTATTCCAATGGTATCAAAGTGTATCTGAATTATAGCGACGAGACAAAGGTGACAGACGGGATGACCGTTCCGGCTAAGAGCTTTGCGGTTCAGTAAGGAGGTGAGTGCAATGAAAGAAGAAAAAAGAAAACCGTTATATCATAAAATGAGCTATACGAAGAAGAAAAACCTGTGGGGCGTCATATTCCTGATCCCCTGGCTGATCGGCGTTACTTTATTTTTCCTGAGACCGTTAATAAAAACCTTCTATTATTCCCTGTTTAATATGACACTTGGGGACAACGGCTTTGATTATACTTTTGTAGGGATTGATAACTTCAGATATGCACTTACCGTGAATCCCACCTTCAACCAGGGGGTATTGGAGGCCCTTGCAATGGTGGCCAGGAACGTACCCTTCCAGATTTTCGTATCCTTGTTCGTAGCAATATTATTAAACGGCAGATTTAAAGGAAGAAGCTTCTTCCGCCTTATCTTTTTTATACCCATCATACTGGCAACTGGTATCACACAGATAGAAGTAAGCGGAATTGGCATAGCCGAGGAAGAGATTACTAATTTTGTGAATATGGATGCCGTAACAAGTATAATAGCCATGAGCGGAATACCAAACCGTGTTATTATGCTGATTACGGAATTTGTAGATTCCATCTTTGAGGTAATTACTACTTCCGGTGTTCAGATGCTGATCTTTCTGGCAGGACTGCAGGCCATATCGCCGACCCTGTATGAAGTGGCTAAGATTGAAGGCTGCACCGGTTTTGAGAGCTTCTGCAAGATAACCCTGCCCATGATATCACCCATGATCCTGGTCTGCATGATTTACAGTCTTGCCGATACCTTTGCCGGAGCGGATATATCCGATACCATATACGATACTACGTTTAAAACCGCCCAATATGGACTTGGGGCCGCCATGAGCGGGATTTATTTTGCAGTCAGTATTTTCGTTATTCTGGTCTTATCCTTTGCGGTTTCGAAGGGGGTGTTCTACTATGACAAGTAAGGATAAAGCAGAAATGAAGCGGATTTCCTTCCGGAGTAAATACCACTATGCCTATGTGAAAAAGAAATGGCTGCGGCTGCTTGGAGGAATTTTCCGTTATATGCTGCTGATCAGCCTGGGATTTGTAATTCTGACTCCCATATTAAAAACATTAAAGGATGCCGTAACCGCCCAGTCAGCAATGGGGATGAAAAACTCCATATGGATACCGGCAGAGGTCTCGGCCCAATCCTTTCTCTCGGCCTGGCATATCCTGAAATACAGTAAAGCGATCTGGTATACGCTTTTAAATACCGGAGTGTTAATGGTACTTCAGACATTATGTGCCGCGATGGCGGCCTATTCCTTCGCAAGGCTTAAATTCCGGGGGAGCAGTCTGTTATTCGGCCTTGTAATATTTACGATTATTGTGCCTTCCCAGTCCATTATGCTGGCTCAATATATCTCCTTTAAAAATTTTGATATTTTTAATCTGTTTCAATTTTTTACGGGAAAGCCTGTTAATCTCATCGGATCCACTGCCGCACTTTACATCCTGGCTGCAACCGGCGTAGGGGTAAAAGGCGGATTATATATCTACATACTGAGGCAGGCGATCAGAAACCTTCCGGTTTCCATAGAAGAAGCCGCTTACGTGGATGGTGCGGGATTTTTAAAGACATTTTTCAAGATCATCCTTCCGGGTGCGTCCTCATCCCTGATAACAGTGGGAGTATTAAGCTTTGTATGGAATTATGCGGACGATTATTTTATGTCCCTTTTAAATCCCACGGATTATCATCTGCCCCTGCGCCTTATGTACATCCAGAGAAATATGAGATGGACAATCATGGATCTGGAAAAGCTGGAGGTTATGCCGGATAAGTACGTATTACTGTGGGATTCTCCCATTGTCCAGGCAGCAGTAGCTTCCGCCTGTGCGCTGTTAGTGATACTTCCCCTGCTGATTCTGTACTTCTTCGTCCAGAGGAGATTCGTCCAGGGGGTAGAACGAAGCGGTTTGGGCGGAGAATAGACAACGCTTTTATATGAAACAAAAAATAATGACTATAACTGACTAAAAGAAAGGTAAATTATGAGTAAGATAATAGGAGACAATCTGCCGAATATTCCCTGGCAGGAGAAAGAGGCAGACTGTAAAATGCCAGTATGGAGATATACCGACAATCCCATTATAAACAGGCACGATATACCGTACAGCAACAGTATTTTCAACAGTGCCGTAGTACCCTTCGGAGAGGGTTATGCGGGAGTATTCCGGTGCGACAGTCTGAGTGTCAGCATGGATATCTATACCGGCTTCAGCAAAGACGGCATATGCTGGGAGATCAGTCACCGGCCCATTGAATTTGTATGTGCCGATGAAGAAATCGGAAAAAGGGAATACCGTTATGATCCGAGAGTCTGCTACATAGAGGACCGCTATTATGTTACCTGGTGTAACGGATATCATGGACCGACCATCGGGATGGCATATACCTTTGATTTTATTACTTTTTACCAGATGGAAAATGTGTTTTTGCCCTACAACCGGAACGGTGTACTGTTCCCGAGGAAAATAAACGGAAAATATGCGATGCTGAGCAGACCCAGCGATACCGGTCATACCGCTTTCGGAGATATCTTCTACAGCCAGAGCAATGACCTGGAGTATTGGGGGCATCACAGGTTTGTAATGGGAACCTTTAAGGGAGATAGGTCCGCGTGGCAATCTACAAAGATCGGTCCGGGGCCGTGTCCTATTGAGACGGACGAAGGCTGGCTTCTTATCTATCACGGTGTGTTGGCCACCTGCAATGGTTTTGTCTACCGCGTAGGAAGTGCGGTCCTGGATATTGATAAGCCATGGCTTGTAAAATACCGTTCCGGGTACTATGTACTTGGCCCTGAGATGCCCTATGAATTAAACGGTGACGTACCTAATGTTACATTTCCTTGTGCGGCCCTGACTGACGCAGGTACGGGCAGAATAGCAATCTACTACGGATGTGCGGATACGGTGATCGGTTTGGCATTCACTACGGTGGATGAACTGGTTGCCTGGACAAAACAACACCGCTTATAATATTATGGGGCTGCTGCATTTTTTTGCGGCAGCCCTGTTTTTCATATGGTATAATGTCGGCAGACATTATACCGCGCCGAGCAAAGCGAGTGCGCATCATGGCACGAAGAGCCAATACCATATGAGCTTGCAAATATGGTATAATGTCGGCACATTGTACAGGCGCGGGTAAAGAGAGTGCGCACCTCCGGCACAAGTGGCGATACCATATGAGCTAGCGAATATCGTATAATATCGATCGATATTATACAACGCCGAACAAAGTGAGTGTATATCATGGCATAAAGCACCGATACTATATAAGCTCGGGGATACGCATCCCCGGCACAAAGTGGCGATACCATATGAGCTTAGGGATATGGTATAATACCAGGTAAGTACAATAACCTTACCTGCCTGCAGTAAAAAGCATATGGAATTTCGCAGGCAGAGTAAGAACAGGAGAGCTTAATATGTTTCATATTATGGTGGTTGAGGATGATATTAATACAAGAAAACTGATGAAGGCGGTGCTGGAGCAGAACGGATATGACCCGGTCCTGGCCAAGGACGGCGCGGAGGGCCTGGAGCTTCTGGATAAGATCCATGTGGACCTGATTATCCTGGATATCATGATGCCCCGCATGGATGGGTATGAATTCACGGAAGTATTGCGGTCGGCCGGCTGGGGCATCCCGATCCTGATGGTCACAGCCAAGGAAGCACCGGCCGATAAGAAGAAAGGGTTTATCCTTGGAACGGATGACTACATGGTAAAGCCGGTGGATGAAGAGGAGATGCTGCTTCGGATTGCCGCACTGTTAAGACGCTCCAAGATAGCCAATGAACATCAGCTGCTCATAGGGGATACCCTGCTTAATTATGACGAGCTTACGGTGAAGAGCGACGGGCAGATACAGGAGCTGCCGAATAAGGAATTCATGCTGCTGTATAAGCTGCTGTCCTATTCCAATAAGATATTCACCAGAAGGCAGCTGATGGACGAGCTCTGGTCCATGGACAGCGAGACGGATGAGAGAACGGTGGACGTGCATATTAACAGGCTGCGTGACCGGCTGAAGGACAATAAGGACTTTGAGATTGTGACCGTACGCGGTCTCGGATATAAGGCGGTGAAGAAGGTATGAAGAAGATCAAATCTCTTAATGTGGTAATGGTTCTGGCTGTTCTGTTCATCATGATGAGTTCCGGTATCATGACAATTGCCTGCCTGGTGGTCTTATTTAAGCTGGGACTGATTCCGTATGCAATATATACTCCCTTGTACATGCCCTTTATATCCTTCTTCGTCAGTATCATCATAGGTACGGCGCTATCTGTGATCGTGAGCAAGAGAATATTAAAACCCATCAATGATCTGGTTAAAGCCATGGAAATCGTTGCAAAGGGTGATTTCAGCATAAAGGTGGAGGAACCGGACAGGGTGTATGCTCTCAGGGAACTGACTAAGAGCTTTAACCTCATGGTAACCGAGCTTGGGAGTATTGAGATATTCCGGCAGAACTTCATTAATAATTTTTCCCACGAATTCAAAACACCCATTGTATCCATCCGCGGCTTCGCAAAGCAGCTTCGCAAGGATACCATTACAGAAGAACAGCGGCAGGAATATGCAGATATTATTATCGCCGAATCCGAGCGTTTGACGAACATGTCCTCGAATATTCTGCTGCTTACTAAATTTGAGAACCAGCAGATAGTCAGCGATAAGAAGGAATTCTATCTGGATGAGCAGATCAGAAAATGCATACTGCTTCTGGAGAAGCAGTGGAGCAGGAAAAATATAGAATTGAATCCGGAGCTGCAGGAGATCCTGTTTTACTCCAATGAAGAGATGCTGTCCCATGTCTGGATCAATCTCCTTTCCAATGCAATTAAATTCTGCAATGAGGGAGGGCGGATATCCATAAGCTGTTATATGCAGGAGGATGATGTCATTGTAGAAATAGCGGATGATGGAATCGGAATTGATCGGCATACCATCAGCCATATTTTTGATAAATTCTATCAGGGTGATACCTCCCATGTCATGGAGGGGAACGGACTGGGCCTGTCGTTAGTAAAGCGGATCGTAGAATTATGCAAGGGACATATTTCGGTAAAAAGTGAAGTCGGAAAAGGTACGGCCTTTAGAGTCAGCCTGCGTAAAGAAGCATAAGATCAGGCAGAAATATGGTGATTTCCGGTAAATGCCGTCAGGAGTGATTAATATCTTTTCTTTCGAATATATTGATACTAAGATTTTTACATGCCGGATATATCGGAACAATAGGCTGTCTTGTAAAATCATAGTATGATCGTGATGAAAGAAGGATTGTAATGAAACTTCGGACCTGGCTCATTGATGGGTTAATCGTAATTATTGTATCCGCCATATTCATAATATGGTATGAACTTAAGGAAAGAGATACTGTCTCAACAGCTTCACTGGATCCTAAAAATTTTAAGATATATTTATTAACAATGGACCGGCAGGATCAGTTCTGGCATTCTTTGGACCGCGGAGCAGCGGATATGTCGGAGCTTATGGGTGTCCGTTACCGATGGGTTGCTCCTGAGACGAAGGATACGGACATGCAGATTGAGCAGCTGAAAGATATTGTATCAGCCGGAGCAAGCGCCATATTGATTGCAGCCAACGATCCCGTCAGAATGTCCGGCCCCATCGAGGATGCGAAAGCAAAAGGGATTAAAATCATCTATGTGGATTCGCCGGCATATGAAGAAGCGATAATTACATTATCTACCGATAATTATCAGGCCGGTGCCGCCGCCGGAAAGGTCATGATATCGGAATTGGAGGCAATCGGTATTCGTACGGGGCGGTTGGGAATCGTCAGTGTTAATAAAGAAACAGACTCTACCATGAAGAGGGAACACGGCTTCCGTGAAGTGATTGAGAGGGACGGAAGATATTATATAGGCGATACGAAATATGCCCATGGAGATCCGGAAGCTTCAGAGGCAGCAGCTATAGAATTGATTACGGAATATAATGATCTGGTGGGATTGTTCGGAACCAATGAAGGGTCCAGCATCGGAGTCGGCAATGCAATAAAGGAAGTCAATAAGAAGCTTGTGGGAATCGGATTTGATAAATCGGAGGAGATACTGGAGCTGCTGAAGAATAACGGATTAAATGCCGTGCTGGTGCAAAATCCATATACTATGGGGTATCTTGGAGTAGCAGAAGCGGTGGCGGCGCTGAAAGGTTATGATACCGGTCCGGATTCTATCAATACCGGCGTTTCTATATTACTTAGGCCATAATCATGGGGATACATTTGAGGTGTATCCCCATGATTATGGTATGCTATTTTATAAATAATGCTTTTGACCTGTCAAAGCTGAGCATAATATCAGTGCCGCATTATCTTCCATGGGTGGTTCAGGTTTCTCAGGCTCTGCAGTCTTTAAAACAAATAACAGCCCAAAAAAAATTAAAACCGCAGCCTTCTGTTATGAGTTTCAGCAGGCTGGACATAAAATCATCCATAAATATTTGATTTTATTAAACAAGATGTTGATTTTATATCATATTTATAGAATAATAATATTGTGTTCATATTACAACAATCGTACGGTTATCATCCGTATCCGGTTTAATATTAACCGGTAAAGATATATGTATCACAGATATAAAATATGAATTTTAAAAAAGTTTATAAGACTGATTGTAAGAATTTTTATATACAAGGTAGCAGGCTGTTAAGAAAGGATGTAATGATTATGAAAACTGAAAAGACAAACCGTAAAGTAAAGTATACCAAGATGGTATTGAAGGAAAGCTTCATCAAATTATTAAAAGAGAAGCCTATATCACGCATCACTATAACCGAGATCTGTGAGGATGCGGATATTAACCGCGCGACCTTCTATGCCCATTACAGTGACCAGTATGATCTCATGCAGCAGATAGAGCAGGAGCTGATCGAGGATATTAACCGCTATCTTTCGGATTATTCCATAAAGGATTCGAATCCGGAATCTGTGCAGAAGATGGAGCGCATATTCGATTACATTCAGGAGAATTGTGAGCTGTGCTCCGTTCTTCTGGGAGAGAAGGGGGATAAGACCTTCCTAAGCGAGGTATTGGCGCTGGTCCAAAGGCAGATCGTAACCCAGTGGACGACAAATCCTTCATTAGATAAAGAAATTGCAGATTATCTGTTTTCCTATGCGACCAACGGAAGCGTGGGGATTATTCTCAAGTGGCTGGAGAATGGGATGAATCAATCCACCCATGAGATGGCGGAGACGATCATAAAGATGACCAATCAGGGATTGTACGCATTCATCGGAGGGAAATTCTACAATAAATTGGGATAATGTGCGTCATCAATGCAAAGAATCGTTAACATATGAGCTTGCGAATATGGTATAATCTGAGTATGAAGTCTGAAAAACCGGAATAAGCTGTATAGGATGACCATATTTTGAGGATATATGGTGCCGCGAACATACTGTCAATTCATAAATGGTCAAATGAATGGAGGTTTTTATGAAAAAAATCATTTCTCTTATCTGTACTATGCTGTTATTATCTCTGACGGTAACGCCGGCCGAGGCAGCCGCGAAGGATACGAAAGCGCCGACTGTGACAAAGACGAATCCGGCGGCGGATTCCGCGGATCATATGATTGAAGGGACCATCGTCATTCGGTTCAGTGAGAATATTCTTAAGGGGAAGTCTTTCTCCAAGATAACCGTAAAGGCTAAGACAACCGGTGTAAAATACACCGGTGAGATTACCGGTAATCTTCTGAAGCTGACACCGGGTACAAAACTCAAATATAACACCGCATATACGGTCACCATCCCGGCAGCGGCAGTAAAAGATAAGGCCGGCAATGAGCTGAAGAAAGCATATATCTTTAATTTCGTGTCGGAGAAGGACCCGGCAAAAGAAGCCGCCGCACCGCAGACGGCAGGAAAGATTAAGTATAGGATTGAGCTGGAAGCTTACCTGGATCACGAACTCACAAAAAGAGAACTGGAGGATTTTGTAGGGCTGCTTCAGATGCTCGGAGTCGAGGCTAAGATAATTGATTACCATAAGGTGACGGAAGAATAGGAACGAATAAAATCCTCCGCTTGACAATAATCTAAATCATCATATATTATGAAATAGTTTGAGATGACTAGGTTATGCAGATTTGGAGGATTTATTTTGGCTGATTATGCGAATGAGATAAAAAAAAGACGTACCTTTGCGATCATATCCCACCCGGATGCCGGCAAGACCACGCTTACGGAGAAGCTCCTGCTGTACGGCGGGGCCATTAATCTGGCGGGCTCGGTCAAGGGCAAGAAGACGGAAAGGCATGCGGTATCGGACTGGATGGAGATTGAGAAGCAGCGCGGTATCTCGGTCACCTCTTCCGTTATGCAGTTTAATTATGGGGATTATTGCATCAATATCCTGGATACTCCGGGACATCAGGATTTCTCGGAAGACACCTACCGGACCTTGATGGCGGCAGATTCTGCGGTCATGGTGATCGATGCCTCCAAGGGTGTTGAGAATCAGACGAAGAAGCTGTTTAAGGTATGCGTGATGCGTAATATTCCCATCTTTACCTTTATTAATAAATTGGACCGTGAAGCAAGGAATACCTTTGAGCTGCTGGATGATATCGAGACGGTTCTGGGAATCCGCACCTGCCCCATGAATTGGCCCATCGGCTCCGGTAAGAATTTCAAGGGTGTCTATGACAGAGCTTCAAAGCATATTACACGTTTTTATGCCGCCAATAACGGACAGAAGGAAGTGGATACCGTGGAAGCGGAGCTGGGTGATCCCAGTCTGGATACCTTGATCGGCAAGGAAAATCATGATATATTAACGGAGGAAATAGAGCTGATTGATGGAGCCAGCAGTGAATTTGACCTGGAGGAGGTCCTGGCAGGCCGTCTTACACCGGTATTCTTCGGCTCGGCATTGACCAATTTCGGTGTAGAGCCCTTCTTAAAGCAATACCTGTCCATGACTACCCCGCCCCTTCCGAGACAATCCTCGGAAGGTAAAATCGATCCCTTGAGCAATGACTTCTCCGCCTTTGTCTTTAAGATCCAGGCAAATATGAATAAAGCACACCGGGACCGTATTGCATTCATGCGTATCTGCTCCGGCAAATTCACCGCAGGTATGGAAGTCAGCCATGTTCAGGGGAATAAGAAGATCAAGCTGGCCCAGCCCCAGCAGCTGATGGCTTCGGAGAGGACCATCATTGAAGAGGCCTATGCGGGCGATATCATCGGAGTATTCGATCCGGGTATCTTCTCCATCGGAGATACCTTATGTGCACCGGACAGGAAGTTCACCTATGAAGGGATCCCTACCTTCTCACCGGAGCATTTTGCCAAGGTGCGTCAGGTGGATACCATGAAGAGAAAACAGTTCCTGAAGGGGATTACCCAGATTGCCCAGGAGGGTGCCATCCAGATCTTCCAGGAATACAATACCGGTATGGAGGAAATCATCGTGGGAGTGGTAGGAGTACTTCAATTTGATGTGCTGAAGTTCCGGCTGGAATCCGAATACGGGGTGGAGATCCGTATGGAGCCGCTGGCTTATGAGCATATCCGCTGGATTGAGAACAAGGGCATTGATGTCAGCAAATTGAGCGTATCCTCCGATACGAAGAAGATCAAAGACCTGAAAGATAATCCGTTACTCTTATTTGTTAACCGGTGGAGCATCCAGATGGCATTGGACCGGAATAAGGACCTGGTGTTATCGGAATTTGGAAATGCATAATATATAAATATAAAACAAAGGGCATCCCGGAATGTTATATTTCGGAATGCTCTTTTTATCTGCACCTATGCGGATAAAGAATAGCAGCGCTATATTAATATTTAATTAAGGCAGCCTTAGAAACAAAGGATTGATATTGCATTTCATAAAGAAAAGCCATATGCTATAATTGATTAACGCACATTATAACAAATAAAATAAGGCTTGTGATTTTACGGCCGAGAAATACGGGAGGGATATATTTATGGGTTGTTTAGGTAATTTGCTTTGGTTTGTTTTTGGAGGATTTATCAGTGGTTTAAGCTGGTTATTAGTCGGTCTTGTCTGGTGTATAACAATTATCGGGATACCCATAGGAATCCAATGCTTTAAACTGGCGGAGATGAGCTTCTTTCCCTTTGGCAGGGAGGTACGGTATGGCGGCGGCGCGGGTTCCCTGCTGCTGAACATTATATGGATTATATTTGGAGGCATACCCCTGGCCCTTGAATCCGCTGTCTTTGGAATAATTCTCTGTATAACGGTCATCGGAATACCCTTCGGACTGCAGCATTTTAAGATTGCAAAATTGGCGCTCATGCCGTTCGGAGCAACCATAGAACGGATATGATCAGCCTCTCATCTGCCTTCTGTACTGAGTGGGTGTAATACCTACCTCCTGCTTGAACTGGCGCATGAAGTGTTCTTCGTTGTCATAACCGCACAGAGAGGCGATCTCACGGACGGTACCGCCGGTAGCAGCCAGGGAAGCCTTGGCATATTCCATCTTGCAGGCGATTACGTCGGAGATGCAGGTGACACCGAAGGTGTTTTTATATAATCTTTGAAAATGTGAGGGACTTAAGCTTACCTGATGCGCCAGGCGGGCGACAGTCCACCGCTCCTCAGGATGGCGGTAGATGAGGGAGCGCAGATTAAGCAGGGCATCATAATAACCGTATAATACGGAATTCTGGGGTTTATAGGCCACCAGCTCGCTTAACTTTATAAACAGGAGCTTTAGCAGCAGTTCCATGGATTCCTCCCGCTTCTCGTTATTGGAGATGAACTCCAGGTAGATGTCCTTTAAGATTTTGCCTGTCTGTTTTATGGAGGGCAGGACGAATAAAGTATCAAGGGGAAGATTGCGCAGCTGGGGTTCAAGCTCCGCATCAAAGTGGATAAAGTCGTTGGTATAGCTGCAATGATCAGCCCCGTAGATCTGCGGGGTTTTTTTATTATAAATAATAACAGAGTTTTTTTCCGCAGTTATTTCCTTCCCCTGTAACCGAAAGCTTGCAGGGGTTTTTACCAATAAAAATAAATAATCCCCGGAGCCTGCGGGTCTGTTAACGGCAAAATTGTGGCTATGGGTATAATTCAGGCCAATCCGATTAATTTTCATAATTGTGAATCCAAACCTTTCATGCTTGTATTAAAAGTATGATTTATCAGTCTGAGAACATCATACATCATTGAAAAAACATATGTCAATATGTTACCATAACAGCATGAATTATCATATTCAGGAAGAGAATAATCATAATCAGTTCATAACGGAAAGGAGAATGTCATGAAAGCAAAGATAATATTGAATAAAGATTTTAAAGTAGGAAGCATTGATGAGAGAATCTATGGCTCCTTTATAGAGCATCTGGGCAGGGCGGTATATAACGGTATCTATGAGCCCGCACATGGGACCGCAGATGATCAGGGCTTCCGCAAGGATGTCTTAGAGCTTGTGAAGAAGCTGAACGTACCCATCGTTCGTTATCCGGGAGGTAATTTCGTATCCGGCTATAACTGGGAGGACGGCATTGGTGATAAGAGTAAGAGACCGAGGCGCGCGGAGCTTGCCTGGAGTACCATCGAAACCAATGAAGTAGGCATTGATGAATTCCAGGAGTGGGCTAAGCGTGCGGATACCAAGGTCATGCAGGCCGTGAACCTGGGTACCAGAGGACCCGAGGAAGCACGCCAGCTCCTGGAGTACTGTAATTTTCCCAAGGGAACCTATTACAGCGATCTCCGCCGTGCCAACGGTTTCGAAGAACCCTTTGATATCAAGGTATGGTGTCTTGGCAATGAGATGGACGGACCCTGGCAGCTTGGAGCCAAGACGGCGGAGGAATACGGGCGGATTGCCTGCCAGACTGCAAAGATCATGAAGGATCTGGATCCTGACATTGAACTCGTAGCCTGCGGCAGCTCCAGTCTGGGGATGCCTACCTTCGGCAAGTGGGAGGCAACCGTATTGGAACACACCTATGATTATGTGGATTATCTATCCCTGCATAATTATTATAATAACAGTGCCGACGATACCCCGACCTTCCTGGCCTGCTCCCTTGATATGGACCGGTTTATAAAGTCCGTGGCAGCGATCTGCGATTATGTAAAGGCGGTGAAGCATTCCAAGAAAACCATCAACCTTTCCTTTGATGAATGGAATGTATGGTTCCATAGCCATGAGCAGGATAAGAAGCTTGAGAAATGGACCGTCGCTCCTCCCCAGCTGGAGGATATCTATACCTTCGAGGATGCACTGGTGGTCGGCTGTCTGCTTATTACCCTTCTTAAGAACTGCGACCGTGTCAAGATGGCATGCCTGGCGCAGCTGGTGAATGTAATCGCTCCGATCATGACGGAGAACGGCGGAGCTGCCTGGGCGCAGACCATATTCTATCCTTTTATGCATGCCTCCAATTTCGGAAGAGGAACTGCCCTTGCACCCGTCGTATCCTGTGACAAGTACAGCACGGCCAAAGCAAAGGATGTTCCTTATGTTGAGGCCATCGGCGTACTGAGTGAGGATAAGACCGGGCTTACGGTATTTGCTGTAAACCGTTCCCTGGAGGAAAGCATTGACCTGACGATTGACTTAAGAGACTTTCCGGGCGCAGCACTGGTAGAACATCTCGTTCTTGAGCATGATGATCTGAAGGCAGTGAATACGGCAAAGGATCCGGAGAATGTAGTTCCTCATGGGAAGGGCGTTACCAGGACGGATGCAGCAGAGGCTACCGCTACCTTGAATAAGCATTCCTGGAATGTGATCCGGTTCGCTGTCTGATATAATAAGCAGACATGGAGAGGTATGTAATATGAAGCAGTCCAAAGCAATCCCCATTAAAAATTTTCAGATTAAGGATGATTTCTGGTCGGCCTACCGTAAGCTTGTCCGGGAGGTAGTGCTTCCTTATCAGCATGACATACTGGAGGACCGGATTCCCGGAGCGGAAAAATCACATGCCGTAGAGAATTTCCGAATTGCGGCAGGAATGAGGCAGGGTGAATTCTACGGAATGGTATTCCAGGACAGTGATCTGGCAAAATGGATTGAAGCCTGCGCCTATTCTTTGGCTAACTCGCCGGATAAGAAGCTGGAGACGGCAGTGGATGAGATTATTGAGATAATTGAAAAAGCCCAGTTGGAGGACGGATATCTTAATACCTATTTCCAGCTGAAGGGATCGGAACGCAGATGGTCCAACCTGCAGGAGGCACATGAACTATACTGCGCCGGGCATATGATTGAAGCGGCAGTTGCCTATTATGAGTCAACGGGGAAGGATTCCTTACTTAAGGTTATGACCCGTATGGCGGACCATATAGACAGCCGCTTCGGCAAGGATAAGCATCGCGGCTTTCCCGGACATCCGGAGATTGAACTGGCTTTAATAAAGCTGTATCATGCGACGAATAACGAGCGGTACCTTCGGCTCAGCGAATATTTTGTAAATGAACGCGGGACCGAACCGAATCTCTTCAAGCAGGAAAAGGAAAGCCGCGGATGGTCCGTATGGAATTCCGATGCGGAGGACCGGAATTATACACAGAACCATTCACCTGTCCGTGAACAAAAGGATGCGGTCGGCCATGCAGTACGGGCGGTATATCTATATACTGCTATGGCGGAGCTGGCGGCAGAACTGGAAGATGACAGCCTGAGGGATGCCTGTGAGAGGCTGTGGAACAGTATCACCGGGCGGCGTATGTATATCACCGGAGGAATCGGCTCCACGGTACATGGGGAAGCCTTTACCGTGGATTATGATCTTCCCAATGATACGGTCTATGCGGAGACCTGTGCCTCCATCGGACTCATTTTCTTTGCCAGGAAGATGCTGGAGCTGTCTCCTAAGGGCGAATATGCCGATGTAATGGAGCGGGCATTATATAATACGGTCTTAGCCGGTATGTCACAGGACGGGAGGAGCTTCTTCTATGTGAATCCCCTGGAGGTTACTCCGGGAATCTCCGGAACGGCTCAGACCATGCGCCATGTTCTTCCCGAACGTCCCGCATGGTTCGGCTGCGCCTGCTGTCCTCCCAATATAGCGAGGCTGATCTCATCCCTGGAGCAATATGCCTGGTCGGAGAATGAGACTGCCGTATATTCCCATCTTTATATAGGCGGAGCTGCGGATTTTACCGGGACCAAGGGCTGCAGGATAGTGACAGAGGCAGATTATCCCTTTGGCGGCGTTATAAAATACCGAGTAATCCCCAGCGGAAATTCAGCGAGACTGACAATTGCCGTCCGAATCCCGGGCTGGAGCGATCCGCTCAAGACGCAGCTTATACTGAACGGCTTCCGGCTGGAGCTCTCCTCCGTTATGAAGGATGGCTATGCTTATATTGAGAAAAACTTCAGTTCGGAGGAAGAGATCGAACTCAGATTGGATATGTCACCGTATTATGTCTATTCTAATACCCTTGTCCGTAATAACGGAGGCTGTGCGGCTATTCAAAGAGGTCCGCTGGTATACTGCTTTGAAGGTGCGGATAATGATCAGAATGTGCATGACCTGAGAATTTTAAGAAATGCCGATATAACAGTAAAAGCTTCTTCTCCCTGGGATAAGGTAAAGACATTGGCTGTGCCCGGTTTGCGGATGAGATCAGAAGCAGGGCTTTATTCACATACCAAGCCGACGGCAGTACCCTGTACGCTTACTGCAATTCCTTATTACTTATGGGGAAACAGAGGGCTGAACCAGATGCGTGTATGGATGCCGGAAGAAGCTGATATGGGTTAAAAATAAGAGTGCTGCAGATCATATATTCATATTCAGGACTTTGCAATGAATATGATAAATAATGCAGCGCTCTTTTATTGCTTCGGGTGTCATAAGTCGGATTTAAGTAAAGAGATGAAGATGACTTATGACACCGAAGCTTTATTATATGCTTAGTTACTTCGTGCGTTCCTAAGATCTATATTATATGATTAATTACTTTGTACGTTCCTAAGATCTATATTATATGCTTAGTTACTTTGTACGTTTCCTAAGATCTTTATCATGGGTTTTTGATCTCCGGGCCGCATCCTTTGCCCGGTGGATAGGTATGGGTTCCGTTTTTCTTTTTAAAATCTCGGATTGTTTTCTGGCAATATACCTGGGAAGATGAATATTTTTTTCAGTGAACTTACAGCCGTAGAGATAGGAACCGAGATTCCTAAGGAATTCCTTTCTGACTATGATACCGGATATGCTGATGATCACATTGCCGTCTTTTAATTTCAACCGGACCGTCCGGTCAATATCAATATCTTCCTTACTGATGAAGCCAACACCGGTTTCGCTGATATCCTTTACCAGAACGGATAATGCCGTTGGTCCGGAGGCTGTATTGACGTATACGGGCATATCCTCTCCGATATACATGCGATAAGCATCCCGCCGGTTGTAAGGCTTGCCTTCTCCAAACAGATCTATCATATGATAGACCCTGCTTTCATATTTCACCAGCTTTACGTTGACATTTTCCCATATGTACAGCTTACCCTCTGTTTTATAAAGAAAGTTGATCATGAACTTGTCGGAAAAGCCCAGGGTCTGGTCGTTTACTTTAATTGAAGTAATCAGGACGGAGTTATTTATCACTTGTATTATATCACTTTGAAAGTTCATTGTTTTACCGTTGCATCTTACCTCTAATTCGATCATGGCAGCTTTTGATAGCTCATCAATGTGCAAGCAAAAACACCTCCCGTCTACAAATCATAAAAATTATATTACAAATAATTAACAAATACAACATAAACTACGGCGTAAGGATACATAATAGGTATATTGTCCCATATTAAGTCCGGGTAAATTAAAGGTTGACAACCGATATTCCTGCTGTTATTATCAAAATTAGCATTGGCAAAGGTGTCTCTTACAAGATATTTTTGTCATTTTTTGCATGACAACAAATATTTATACATTCAATCGTTAACCTGCATAACTATTATTCCTGGTATCATAAGTATAAATAAAACAGAAGGAGTGAAAAGAATGAAGAATTATACAAAGAAGGACATTCTGCGAATGGTGGAAGAGGATGACGTGGAATTTATCCGCCTCCAGTTTACCGATATGTTCGGTAATCTGAAAAATGTGGCGATTACAACCGGTCAAATGGAGAAAGCCCTGAACAATGATTGTATGTTTGACGGTTCTGCAATCGAAGGCTTTGTCCGGATTGAAGAATCTGATATGTTCTTATATCCGGATCTGAGCACCTATGTGACCTTCCCCTGGAGACCTCAGCAGGGTAAGGTGGCACGCTTTATCTGTGATGTCTATACCACAGACCGGAAGCCTTTTGAGGGCGATCCCAGATATATTCTGAAGAAGGTAGTCAAACAGGCTGAGGACATGGGCTATACCTTTAATGTCGGGCCTGAGCTGGAATTCTTTTTATTTCAGCTGCAGGAGGATGGACAGCCTACTACGAATACGACGGAGAGAGCCGGATATTTTGACCTGGGCCCTCTTGATTTTGGTGAGAATGCAAGACGTGATATGGTGCTGACTATGGAGGAGATGGGAATTAAGGTTGATGCGTCCCATCATGAGGTATCTCCGGCCCAGCACGAGATCGATATTAAGTATGATGACGCTCTGACTACAGCGGATAATATTATGACCTTTAAATTGGTTGCCCGCACCATCGCAAAGCGCCACGGCTTACATGCTACCTTTATGCCTAAGCCGAAGTTCGGAGTGGACGGTTCCGGTATGCATGTGAATATGTCCCTGAAGAAGGATGAAATCAATATCTTTGATGATCCGTCAGGCAAATTAGGCTTAAGCAAGGAAGCATATCATTTTATCGCCGGTATCATGAAGCATATGGAGGGAATGACTGCGATTACGAATCCTCTGGTGAATTCCTATAAGAGACTGGTGCCGAACTTTGAAGCCCCGGTATATATTGCCTGGTCTGCGTCCAACCGCAGCCCTTTGATCCGCATTCCTACCAGCAGGGGAAGCTTTGCCAGATTAGAGCTTCGATGCCCCGATCCGTCAGCCAATCCTTACCTTACACTGGCGGTATGCCTGGCGGCAGGTCTGGATGGCATTAAGAACCAGCTGACACCTCCGGAGAGTGTTGATAAGAATCTCTTTGAGCTTACTAAGGAAGACCTTGGAAGCCGTGGTGTGAAGAGTCTGCCTGCCAATCTGAATGAAGCTGTGGATGCTCTGGATAAGAATGAGTTTATGAAGGAAGTACTTGGAGAACACATCGCAAAGAGATATATCGCGGCAAAGCGGGTAGAGTGGGAGGAATACCGTACTCAGGTAACCCAATGGGAGATTGAACAATATCTGTACCGTATTTAATCGGATGCACGGAGCAAATCAGTACCTTTTATCGGAAGATAAGGTACATCTGACCATAACTTATAATATTCCTGGAGAAGAGGTGAGCCGGTGTGTATAGCATAATAGTTGGATTTCCGAAATATGAAGACGCGAATGGCATAAAGAATGTAATCAGCAGGAACGGATTTTCCGTCAGCGAGCCTTGTACAACGGGAGCCCAGATTGTCTCTATGGCAAACGATCTGGATGAAGGAATCGTGGTATGCGGATACCGTTTCTCTGATATGCATTACAGTGAATTGAACAACTATTTGCCAAAAGGCTTTGAGATGCTCCTGATCGCTTCTCCCGAGAAATTGGAATATTGCCGGGATAATAATATTGTCTGTCTCCCTATGCCTATCAAGACCCATGATCTGATGAACACAATTCAGATGATGTCTTATCAGTATCAAAGAAGAAAAAAGAAGGAAAGAGAGAAGCCCAAGGAGAGAACGGAGGAAGAGAAGGCATTGATCCGTAAAGCCAAGCTGCTGCTCATGGACCGGAATAACATGACGGAAGAAGAAGCGCATCGTTACCTGCAGAAGAACAGTATGGACTCCGGCACCAATCTGGTAGAGATGGCAGAGATGGTATTGAAGATGTTTTATACTTAGTAATATCGCATATGTTATATCTGTGCATGTATATCTTAGGGCAGGGACCGGCCGGACATACATGCATTTATCATATATAGATGATATAACTATCCCGTAACTTTCAATGATGTATATTAAGCCGTATACTAATATTGCAGGGACAAGTATGCGGTGAAAGAGCATTAAATGCAATATATAAGGCATTATACTGATATTTTTATCACATGGTGCTGTTTAGAATAAGTACAGATGAATATTAATTGAGGGCTTTACCGATGAATATGTTTTTGTTATAATGTCCACGATAAGCAGATTAGTCCATGAGAGACAGGCATAACGCAGCCTGCGGTTATGCAGCGGGCCTGTTCGAATTAACGGCATGGATTTTATGGATAATTGCAGCAGCGGACAACATAACCTCCGGTTGCTCCGCAAGCTTGCTTGTGAGTTCTTAGACTGTGGATTCATGATTTGGTAGGGCACCATCTGGAAAGGCTGGTACTGTGTATGAGATTTACAAAGATGCATGGCTGCGGGAATGATTATGTGTATGTGGACTGTACGAAAAGCATGATCGATCATGTTCCTGAGACGGCAGTGAAGGTAAGTGACAGGCATTTTGGAATCGGCTCCGACGGACTGATATTGATCAGGACTTCGGATAAAGCGGATTTCATGATGGATATGTATAATAATGACGGCTCCAGGGGCAGGATGTGCGGCAACGGAATCCGTTGCGTGGGAAAATATGTATATGATCACGGACTTACGGACAGAACGGAATTAACCATAGAGACCCTCAGTGGAATTAAAAATCTGGAATTAACCGTAGAAAACGGTAAAGTAACCTTGGTAACAGTGGATATGGGAAAACCGATTACGGCACCGTCCCAGATTCCTGTTATCTTCGGCAAAGATGCAATGATTAATGAACCGGTGAAGATAGGCGGACAAATCTATCATATTACCTGTGTATCCATGGGGAATCCGCATGCGGTAGTATATGCGGAGGATGTAAAGAGTCTTCCTCTTGATAAAATCGGTCCGTTATTCGAACATCATGATATATTCCCTGATCGTGTGAATACGGAGTTCATCCGTGTCATAGACCGTAAGCATATTGAGATGCGGGTATGGGAGCGTGGCTCAGGAGAGACCCTGGCCTGCGGAACCGGTGCCTGCGCCAGCGTGGTAGCCGGTATTCTGAATGGATATACGGATCATGAAGTGAAGGTTACTCTTCTGGGCGGAGAGTTATCCGTCCGGTATGACAAAGGCAGGAATACGGTCTATATGACCGGTCCGGCAGTAACCGTGTTCGAAGGAGATTATCCACTTTAAGAGGATTTTAAATAAACCTAAGAAAGAGGTATGATAATATATGTTTAAAGTAAATGAAAATTATTTAAAGCTCCCCGGAAGCTACCTGTTCTCTACTATTGCAAAGAAAGTAAAGGCCTATTCGGAAGCGAATCCCGGGGAAAAAATCATCCGCCTTGGAATCGGCGATGTAACTCTTCCTCTGGTTCCCTCCGTGATCAGTGCTCTTCACACAGCAGTGGATGAGATGGCGGAGAAATCCACCTTCAAGGGCTATGCACCGGATCTCGGATATGAGTTCCTGCGTCAGGCCATAGCCGAGAATGATTATAAGTCACGGGGTGTGACCATCGCTCTGGATGAGATCTTTGTCAGTGACGGTGCCAAGAGTGACTCCGGCAACATCCAGGAGATCTTTGATGTAAATAATAAAATCGCCGTGTGTGATCCTGTATATCCGGTATATGTGGATTCCAACGTTATGGCCGGCAGAACCGGTGACTATCTTACAGATACCGGAAGATGGACTAATGTAATCTATATGCCCTGCACCAAAGAGAATAACTTTGCACCGGAGCTTCCGAAGGAGACACCGGATCTTATCTATCTATGCTTCCCTAATAATCCCACGGGTTCAACCATATCTAAGGGAGAACTGCAGAAATGGGTGGATTATGCGAATAAGGCAGGTGCGGTGATCATCTATGACGCAGCTTATGAAGCATATATTTCGGAAGAGGACGTACCGCATACCATCTATGAATGCGAGGGAGCGAAGACCTGCGCCATCGAGATCCGCAGCTTCTCCAAGAATGCCGGCTTTACTGGAACCAGGCTTGGCTTTACGGTGGTTCCGAAGGAACTGAAGGCAGGCGATATTACATTGAACAGCCTCTGGGCAAGACGTCACGGAACCAAGTTCAACGGCGCTCCTTATATCACCCAGGCAGCCGGAGCAGCGGTATATACGCCGGAAGGCAGAAGAGAGACCAAAGAGCAGATCGCCTATTATATGAACAATGCCAAGGTGATCCGTGACGGCTTGACCGCGGCAGGATACAAGGTATCCGGCGGAGTGAATGCACCGTATATCTGGATGGAGACTCCAAAGGGCATGTCCTCCTGGGATTTCTTTGACTATCTTCTGGATAAGGCTAATGTGGTAGGAACACCCGGCTCAGGCTTCGGTCCCAGCGGCGAAGGATATTTCCGGCTGACCTCCTTCGGGACCTATGAGAGTACTTTGGAAGCGATTGAGAGAATCAAGAAATTATAATATAATTCAGTACCCACCGGAAGGATTATCCCAGGCAGTCTGCGGATAATCCTTTTTACATCATATGCGGTGTTTTTGCAGGCTGTCTGCTCCTTAAGAATATTTAAGGGTAAAGGTAAAAACAGTCCATTCATCCTCTCTGCTCTGTACCTGAATTACTCCGCCGACCCCGTTAAGAATTGCTTTGGCAATGGATAAGCCCAAACCATAACTCCCATCCTCATGGCTTCGGGATTCGTCTGATCTGTAAAAACGGTCAAAGATCCGATGAATTTCGTAATCAGAGATACCCTTTCCGGTATTTTTTATTGAAAATACAATTTTCCCGTTCCCTTTTTCAAGAGTGATTTCAATTTCACCACTATGGTCGGTATATTTAATTGCATTGTCCAGCAGGATTGTAATGACCTGCTTTAATCCCTCCGCATCACTTTCCACCGGCACATCCGGTTCGATATTCTCTGAAAGCCGGATATTCTTGTTGATATAAGCCGCTTCCATGGTCAGGATCACAGAACGCACAGTTTCGCTGAGATTGAAGCGGCTTCTGACAAGGTTTTTTTCATCATCGAATTTTGCCGATATCAGCAGGCCGTTTATCAATTCTGACATTCTGTCCATACCGATCCTCATATATCCCAGCCATTTCATCTGGCTTTCTACCGTTTCGGTTTTGTTGGAGACCAGCACATCGTAATTTGCACTTATAATAGACAGAGGCGTTTTTAATTCATGGGAAGCATCCGCAATAAACTGCTTCTGTTTCTGCCATGCTGACGCTAAAGGCCTTGTGGCACGGCCTGCAAATAAAACACTTATAAAATATATTGCTCCCAAGGTTATAACGCCGACAACCAATAGTGTGATAAATAAATCAAACAAGGTTTTTTTATAGGAAGTGACATCCAAAAAGACAACGGAATAAGTATCAATCCCATCAATATCTATAACATATCTTTCGGAGTTAGCATTATTGCCGTCCCGGCTGTCAATACGAATGATCGGAGTGACCGTATAACGCCATTGTCTGCCGCCTAATGCCGTTTCTTTGCTGTCTTTGTATTTGAGAGCTGTTCGGGCGGCTTCTTCAAGAAAATCCGAATCAAAATCAATTCCGGAGGCCTTTTCAAGAATCCTGCCCTGTGAATCAACGAGCATGCTAAAAATCTGGAAATCATCGCTGGTTACCGACAGGGTTCCGGAAGCACCCACAGAGGCTGATATCTTGCCTGCGCTTCCCTCCTGATATACAAAATGCACCCCGGAGGGGGTGATATTGAGTTTTTCTTCAATTTCCGAATTAACGTTGTTATAGGTTATAAAAAAAATAAATGTAAAGGCAGACAGCATTACAGATGAAGTGATAACCATATTCAGAACCAATATTTTAATCCGCAGCTTTTTAATAATCTCCATCTATGCCATTCCCTCTCCCCGCAGTGTGTAGCCCGCATTTCTGATGGTTCGGATGGAAGTATCCGATTCAAGCCGGGCAAGCTTTTTACGCAGCAAAGATATATGTATCTCCACCCGGTTTTCTTCGGCATCCGTATCGTAGCCCCACAGCTTTTCGATCAATAATTCCTTTGACAATATCATGTTGGGCCTTTTGATAAGGAGTTCCAATATCTGTGTCTCTTTAAGTGAGAGCTGCACCTCTTTCCTGTCACAGGTGAGGAGCAGGGTGTGCGGGTTGAGCGCAATATCCCCATATCTCAATAACCCATCCTGAACATATTCCGATTGTCTTCGCCCTAATGCCCGCAAACGCGCAAGCAATTCTTCCGCATGAAAAGGCTTTGCCAGATAATCATCCGCACCGGAATCCAACCCTTTGACCTTATCATCCATCTCGCTTCTTGCGGTCAGTAAAATAACAGGTGTGGGGATGTTCTCTTTTCTAAGCCTTTTTAAAACCTCAAGTCCATTCAGCTTAGGCAGCATGATATCCAGAATGATAAAATCATATATGTTTGAAACAGCACAATCCAGGCCGTATTCCCCGTCAAAAGCCAAATCAACGCTGTAACGGTTTTGCTTCAGAAGCTGAGCGACGGCTTCTGCCATATACTTTTCGTCTTCAATCATAAGTACTCTCATTTTTTCCCTCATTCCCGCACGTGTATTTTGACAAGGCTGAAAGTGCGGTGCTTTCAGCCATAGCCTCCTGTCTTACAGGAATAATATGGTCATATATAGGTGTAAGGTCCATGCGGGGACCTTACACCTAAGACAATTATACACCATTATCCCTTATTCAAGGCAATCTTATTCTCCGATCGTACCGTACGTAATACCGAATCCGTCTTTTTCAACAGAAACAGTGGCACCTTCGGGTGCTTCCCCGCTCCAGGTCCTGCCGCCGTCGGTTGAGTAGGAAATCACGCCGTCATCATCTGCCTTTACACTTACCGAGAAGCCGTCTCCGTCCGGGAGGGCATCATGTTCCACTTCTTTTTCAACCAAACCATCCGGGGCCGTTTCGCTCCAGGTCTTGCCGCCGTCAGTGGAAAAGCTTCTTGCCCCGTCCTCCTCTTTTACCGCAATACTCGCATTTTCGCTGCCTTCCATGGAAAACACGGTAAATACTTCGGGCAAGGATATTCCCGATGCGTTTGCTGCAAGAGCGCTCCCTGATCCCAAGGCGGCAGCCAGAGCACCGGCTAAAGCAAACACCAGTATCCTTCTTTTCTTTAAACCAATCATCGTTCCGAGCTTGTTCATAGTAATTTGCCTCCTATAATTTTTTAGTAAGCAGCTGTCTTACAATTACCATGATAATACGGATACCTTTAGCGAACCTTTAGTAAAAAAATATGTGGCAGGTTAGAATTACTGATGATTGTTAAAAAATTAACCGGGCTATGTAATTGAAACTTAGCATAGGGGTGAATGCAAATGCACAGTGAGAAATAAAAATACTCTTTCTTGATAGATTTTATGAATAATATCGGGACAGTATTTTGATATATAAAAAAATTTTAAATGATTTGGGAATACAATAGAATAAATTACTGACATCACGAAACAATATAGATAAATTGTTGTATAAGATATTTCAACAATAATATACCATTTTCTACAAAATTATGCAAGCTCTTTTTCCTATAATTGGACTAAGGAGTATAATTCGTCCTTTTGATCCTGGTTTACACCGATATATCGGAGTGTTATATTCTGGGAACTGTGATTAAAAGTATCCATGATTAATCCTATGTTGTATTTTGATATTTTATAGGTCCAATAGCCCCAGGTCTTACGCAGGCTGTGGGTGCCGAAGTTTTCTATTCCTATCAGATCCGCCGCCTCCTTCAGCACACGGTAAGCCTGTATTCTGCCGACATACCCGCCCTTTTTACTTGGAAAAAGGTAATCCTCATATCTTATGTGACATTCTCTCACATAAGCAGTGATAGTCTTGCGTAAGATAGTATTGAGTTTTATCTTTTTTTCTTTCTTTGTTTTTCTTTCCTTAATCACAAGATAATCCCGAAAGCTTCCGTCACTGTTCAGTATCTGATTGAGCTTTAACGGAAGAATATCACTGATTCTCAATCCGGTGTTCAATCCGAATTTGTATATCAGCCCATATTTTAAATCCCTCCCCGATAAATACTGATACATTTGTTTGATTTTTACTTTATTTCTTATAGGTTCTACCGTCATGGAAGTATCCTCCGCTCATGCAATGTTTTATATATATATCATATAAAATGTTACATTATAATGCAATATATTTATTTTAGTTTTCTAAAAAAAATACTGAAAATACAGCAATTACACGGCCTTTTGCATCATGTGTAATACAACATTTTATCTAAATTGTTACATTACGCTAATTTACATGAATTTACATGCATTTACACAAAAAGTAATATAAAGTCTTACAACAGAATACTACAAAGGGTGGTCGGATTGTCTAACTATGAAATTGAGCCTTTGCTCGATCTATTTATTTTTGAAACCCTGCAGCAATCAGAGCAGTTGGAGAAGATTATTATCAATAATGAGATGTCAGGCAGCTACACTCAGGAAGCCATCGATGAGATATTCAGAATCATGCATACCATAAAAGGCTCTTCGGCGCTGATGCAGTATCATGAGATATCGTCCCTGGCACATGCGGTAGAAGATATATTCCATATCCTCAGGAAAGACACCTCGATCATCACCGATTATGCGGGACTGTCCGATATGGTCCTGGAGAGTGTTGATTTCATCAAGACGGAATTGCATAAAATAAAAAACGGATATCCTCCCGACGGGCGGGCGGCTGCCCTTGCCAATAAGATCAAAAATTTCATATCCCCTGAGGATGAAGCATGCCGGCAGGCGGATATCCGTGAGCACAGTTATAAAGCGGTGGTATATTTCAGCCCCGGATGTGAGATGGAGAATATACGTGCTTATACCATAATTCATAATCTGAAGAACATTGCCGGTGAAATAAGCTATATCCCGGAAGATATCCTGGATGAGGAAAGTAAGTTAACCATCCGGAACGAGGGCTTTCAGATATGGTTCAGAACCGGCAGCTCCTATGAACAGATGAACGATTTCTTTTCCCAGACCATTTTCTTAAGTGATCTTGAGCTTGTGGAACTGAATTACGGGCAGGAGCCTCCCGCGTATGAAATGCAGAAGGAAGGCATACCGGAAAGCTTTGAAACTAAGACCAGGGAACTGTCCGAGCAGTCTGCCTTCCACCAAAGCATCATCAGTGTCAACGTCACAAAGCTGGATAAGCTGATGGACCTGGTGGGAGAATTGGTCACATCGGAAACCATGCTTACCCGGAATGAGGAGCTGAAGCACCTGACCCTGGATAATTTCAACAAGGCTGCGGCACAGCATCGCAAGATCATTAATGAATTGCAGGACGTGGCTATGTCCATCCGTATGGTCACGCTTTCTGCCACATTACAGAAGATGAACCGGATCGTCCGTGATATGTCCAGAAAGCTGTCAAAAAAGGTAAGCCTGGAGATTATCGGGGAGGAGACGGAGGTTGATAAAAATATAATCGAGCATATCTCGGATCCTCTCATGCACATGATCCGCAATGCAATTGATCATGGCATAGAAACTGCGGAGGAGTGAATCAAAAAGGAAAAGCCGGAGACCGGAACAATTACTCTGGAAGCAAGAAATTCAGGGGGAGACGTACTGATTACGGTCCGGGATGACGGTAGGGGACTGGACAGGGAAAAGATAGCGGCAAAGGCGAGGGAGCTTGGAATGCTGAACCGTCCGGAGCATGAACTTACCGACAGGGAGATATATTCCTGCATCTTTCATCCGGGCTTTTCGACGAATAACAGGGTAACCGAATTCTCCGGCAGGGGAGTCGGCATGGACGTGGTCACCAAGAATATCAGTGCCATCGGAGGCACCGTCTCGGTTGACAGTGTACGGGATAAGGGAACCGTGATCACCTTAAAGCTTCCGCTGACCTTAGCCATCATCGACGGTATGATTATCAGGGTGGGAAAAGAAAGATACACCATTCCGATTATTAATATAAAGGAAGCCTTTAAGGCGAAGGAGGAGGATGTATTTACCGATCCCGAAGGGCATGAGATGCTGTGGTCAAGAAACGCATGCCATCACATAATCAGGCTTCATGAGCTGTACCGGGTGGATACAGCGGTTACGGGAATATCAGGCGGAATGATCATCATGGTGGAAGATGAGAATAAAACCTTATGCATCTTCGCGGACGGTTTGGTCGGGGAACAGCAGGTGGTTGTGAAATCACTGCCTGACTATATAAGACAATTAAAAAAAGTGAAGGGAGTGACCGGCTGTACATTGCTGAGTGACGGAGGTATCAGCCTGATACTGGACATTTCAGAACTGCAGGAAAATTGAGACAGGAAAGGGGATGAAATTATGAGCAAAATAATGATGAATATGACGGAAGAAGATGAGGATACCCAGAAGGGCAAATATCTTACCTTTCTTCTGGGAAAGGAAGCTTACGGCCTGGAGATACGTCATGTGACGGAAATTATAGGGATGCAGACCATAACCGAGATACCGGAGCTTCCGGATTATGTGAAGGGGATCATAAATCTAAGAGGAAATATTATCCCTGTAATGGACATCAGACTCCGGTTCAAAAAGGAACCGAAGGAGTACAATGACAGGACCTCCGTGATAGTAATCGACATCATGGATACTCCGGTGGGACTGATTGTGGATTGTGTATCCGAGGTATTAACCATTCCGGATGAGGCTATCGTAGACCCTCCCAAGATGAATAAGGAATTTAATAACAGGTTTATCAGGAATATCGGTAAGGTCGGCAGCGACGTGAAGCTGCTTCTCAATTGTGAACAGCTGCTTGCTGAAGATGAACTGATTGAATTAAATGAAGCATTATAAGTACATAGGATAGAGGAGATGAAGGAATGCGCATATATAAGGATCTGAAAATTTCACAAAAACTGATTGTCGGGTTTATTATTATAGCTATGATAGCGGGTATTGTCGGTACCGTGGGTATTATGAATCTGCAGAAAATCAATTCGCTGGATACGATGTTATACGAACGTCACACAAGTACCTTGCCTGATCTGTCTGATATTGCCAGAATATACCTGAGGGAACGGGTGGATCTGCGTAACCTGTACCTGGAGAAGGATGCCGCAAAAAAACAGGAGATCATTAATTCATATGCAGATTATGATAAGCAAATGGAAGTAAGCATAGCTAATTTTCAGGCGGAAATAGCAAGCGAGGAGGTGCAGGCTGAATTTGACACATTATGCCGGGGGCTGGATGACTTTAAAATAATACGGAACGATACAATAGAAGCCATCCAGGCCGGCCGGATGGATGAGGCATATGAGCTTTTAATGGGCACGAATCCCGCGCAGCTTGCCACAGCCATACAGAAGGCCACGGATAATCTGATGAATATAAAGACTGCCCAGGCGCAGGAAGCCTCCAGTTCAAATTCGGCGGCAGCCTTGTCAGCTACGGTAATCATGATTATAATGGTCGTTGTCGGTGTGCTGCTGGCAATTATCCTTGGCATAATAATATCACGTATGATCAGCAAACCCATAAACAGAATGGTTGCCATTGCCGACCGGCTTGCATTGGGTGATGTGAATGTGAATGCAGAGGCAGATGCCAAAGACGAGACAGGCATGCTGGCGGAAGCCTTCGGCCGTATGATTGATAATATAAGAAGCCAGGCCTTGACGGCGGAAGGGATCGCGGCCGGAGATCTGACCATGGACGTGGAAGTCAGATCCGAGAATGATCTTCTGGGCAGGAAGTTAGCAGAGATGGTAGCCAAAAACAATGAAATCCTGACTAATATCAATAATGCCGCGGAGCAGGTGGCGGCAGGTTCCGGTCAGATATCGGATTCCAGCATCGCACTGTCACAGGGAGCCACGGAACAGGCAAGCTCCGTGGAGGAACTCACGGCTTCGATTGAAGAGATTTCCTCCCAGACAAGGCTGAATGCCCAGAATGCGGATCAGGCCAATAAATTGGCCGAGGTCTCCAAGTCCAATGCGCTGCAGGGGAATTCCCAGATGAAGGAAATGCTTAAGGCCATGGAGGATATCAACGTATCCTCAAGTAATATTTATAAGATAATCAAGGTAATCGATGATATCGCCTTCCAAACCAATATCCTGGCCCTTAATGCGGCGGTGGAAGCAGCCCGGGCCGGTCAGCACGGAAAAGGCTTTGCGGTGGTGGCGGAAGAGGTCAGAACCCTTGCTGCCCGTTCCGCTAATGCGGCAAAGGAAACGGCTGAGATGATCGAAGGCTCCATTAAGAAGGTGGAAGGAGGCACTAAAATTGCAAAGGATACGGCAGAGGCTTTGAACACCATTGTTGACAGCATAGACAAGGTGGCCGTACTGGTTAATGATATAGCCTCCGCCTCCAATGAACAGGCAGCAGGCATCAGTCAGATTAATCAGGGAATCCTGCAGGTGTCTCAGGTGGTTCAGAGTAATTCCGCTACGTCCGAAGAGAGCGCGGCAGCCAGTGAGGAATTGTCAAGCCAGGCCGCATTATTAAAGGACATGGTCGGCAGATTCAGACTGAAAAAAACAGGACAAAATTATGGCAGCTATGATTTTGCCGGCTCCGAGAGCTTTAAAATACCGGATAATTTATCCTTCAAGAATAAGAATGAGTATGGCTTGTGGGATGAACAGGGAGAGATGGCCGGTAGGAATAAAAAAGGCGCGGAAAAGAAAATTAATTTAAGTGACAAGGAGTTTGGAAAGTATTCGATATAGCCTTTCATTAAATTATAGGCGGCCGGGTGCTGCTAATTCTACTTTGGGAGGAAATCAGGATGAAGGTAACCCGGAACGATATGCATGGATTCGGAGATTCGATTACCCATCTGTATCAGCCGATCTGTAATATAAAAAGAAATACCGTAGCAGGTTATGAAGCGCTGATGAGGGATTCGCTGCAGATGCAGAGATCACCGGGCGACATATTCCTGTGGGCTAAAAAGCAAGGTGTCCGCAGTGTACTGGATTTAACGTCGGTAAGGACCGCTGTGCGGACTTATATGACGGGACCTCAGCCCGTTCTTCCCTTGTTTTTGAATATCTATCCGTCCACTTTGCTGGAGGAGGATTTTATGTCCTGGTGGAGGCTGCATATCCCCAGGTCCATTCCCATCGTCCTGGAACTGCTGGAGAATGAAGCCGTAAAGGACTGGAAGGAACTAAGGAGGATTACAGGTGAGCTTAGAAGTGAAGGCGTACGGCTGGCTATCGATGATCTGGGGAATGGGTATTCATTTTTTCAGCAATGGATTGAGCTGTATCCCGATTATATTAAGCTGGACCGGTATTATGCACAGAATCTGTCAACCAGCAGGCTGAAGCAAAAGGTCATAGAAGGACTTCTCTCCATATTTTCCGGTAAAACGGAGATCATTCTGGAAGGGATAGAGACCAGGGAGGACCTGGCTATGGCTGAACTTCTGGGAATAGCCAATGTGCAGGGATATCTTCTCGGTAAACCGGAGCCGGTGGAGAAGTTGTGCAGGAATAATGATGCAGTCACGGCCGCGAAGCGGTAGACAGGCTTTTAACCTCCGACAATTAAGGCTGTTGCAAGACCCGCTGTTTGGTGTTTTGCAATGGCTTTATTTATTGCCGTAAGCATATCCGTTATTTTATCTTTAACATTTTAATCTTTAATTGTTTTTAGGTTGACAGATTGTGATATTAGTATTATGATCTATCTGTACCCCCCCTCCGGGGTGGGGTAATAGTTAAAATAATATTATTAAAGAATAGAGAAGGAGCGGTATTATGAAGAAAATCATAGAAATTAACGGAATGACCTGTGATCACTGCAAGGCAAGAGTAGAAAAGGCACTGAATACGATTGAAGGAGTAGATGCCAAGGTAGAATTAAAAAAGAAAAGAGCTGTAGTAACTCTTACTAAAGATATTAATGACCAGTTACTCAGTGATACGGTTACCGAGGCAGGCTATGAGGTGGTATCCGTTAAAGAGAAGAAAGGATTGTTCGCTTAAGGGGGAATTGCATGAAGGCGGATAAGGGAAAGGTCGATCGTCTGCTTCGGACCGCAAGAGGACAGATTGACGGAATTTTAAAGATGATCGAAGATGACAGATATTGCATCGATATCGCGAACCAGATCATCGCGACACAGGCCGTCCTGCACAAAGCAGAGCGGGAAGTCCTGCATGCCCACATCGATGTCTGCGTAAAGGATGCCATAGAATCCGGTAATACAAAGGAAAAGCTGGACGAGATCCGCACGATCGTGGATAAGCTGACAAAGTAATGAATTGTATAATTTCAAAAACTGCCATCTATTGATTAACTTAAGTTATCAGTGGATGGCTTTTCTGTAAATCTGTGCGAAGCCTCCTGCTGTTATGGCGGCAAAAGAGTATTAATTTCCTTCCGAATGGACATTTTATCTGTATTGTATGCCATGCGCGGTATCAATGCAGAATCCGTGGGCTTCCTCCTTGTACCTGCAGTTTATTTCGCAGATATGATCTTTAGACGCTTCTCTTTCTTATGATTGAAAAATCTGACAAAATAAATGGTATTTAAAATTATCATAAAGCTCCGGCAGTCAAGCCGGAACTATTTTGGAATAAGCTGGCGATTGCACTGCATATATTGTACAGAATTACCATAAAAATGTTATTTGTATCAATATTTTGTCGCATGAATTGGAAGCAATACCGATTGATAAATAATTCCTGCAATGGTATACTAAGGAACGAAGATTGGTGCCGCTTTCTGCGGCAGAACGGAGACGGAATATGTTATATCCAAGAAATTTGGAGAAAAACTATAAAATAGGAGTGACAGCAACCTCACTGGGTCTGGATAAAGAGGCTGATTTGATAAGACTGGACAGCGGGATAGCTCATTTTAAGCAGCTGGGTTACCCGGCAGTCGTAACAGATAATGTGCGAAAATGCCATAAAGGCCGAAGCTCAGACGGTATTACAAGAGCAAAGGAGCTGACGGAGCTCATTACGGATCCTGAGGTAAGGGCGGTCATCGCTGTCAGCGGCGGCGATTATCTCATGGAGATGCTGTCCCATATTGATTTTGAACTGATTAAGGCGAATCCCAAATGGCTTCAGGGGTATTCCGATAATACGGGGCTGCTCTTTACAGTCACTACAAATCTGGAGATCGCTACATTATATGCGAATAATTTCGGACCCTTTGGAATGAAGAACTGGCACAGCTCCTTATGGGACAACTTAAAGATACTGGAGGGTCAGGATATCATCCAGAACAGCTATGATATGTATCAGGACGGTTTTAAGGAACGAATTACCGGATATGAGGAATTTGTCCTGGAGAAAGAGGTTAATTGGATTAATCTGTATCCCGAGGGAAGTGATGTACATCAGGAATTACGGATGGAAGGACGGCTTTTGGGAGGGTGCCTTGACGTGCTGCTGAATCTTGTGGGCACCAGATTTGATAAAACCAGGGAATTTATACGGCATTATCCCAAGGAAAAGATCATCTGGTTCCTGGAAAGCTTTGATCTGGGCACAGAGACCCTGACCAGGGGATTATGGCAATTGAAGGAAGCCGGCTGGTTTGAGCATGCCGCCGGATTTATCTTCGGCCGGCCGGCTTTATACCGTTCAGGCGACGATACCTCCTACGAAGAAGCGGTATTATCCGTATTGGGTGAGCTGCAGCTGCCCATAATACTGGATGCGGATATCGGCCATAAGCCTCCGCAGTTTACATTAATTAACGGAGCGGTCGTTAGTATTCAAAGCTTTGGCGGCAAAGGCAGCATTAAGTTCGAAAGAAGGTAAATATTGTTTGAAGAAAGATACTGATAAAATGAATCCATGGAATAAGTTAATACAGAATAAGAAGTCTATCCTTAAGGAACTGGGGAACAAAGCGTCAAAGAAGCTGCAACTGTATGGAGAGAAACTGAAGAACGGGGCTTCGGATAATAAAGCATCCTTGCCCGAAGAACCGGATAAGGCAAAATTACAGCAGGATGGACTGCAGGTCAGGGAAGACCGTGAGGCTTCTCTGGAAGAGCTTGCAGCTTCTTCTCCGGAAGCTGCATATAAGAAGCTGTACCTGCCGCCCGCAGTGTATTCCGCCGCAACTTTAATCTATCTGGAGATTATGCTGCATTTTTTAAATTATCGGGGCTTTGATGATAAAATTATCTATCCGATATTTTTCGCGCTCCCTACGGGGTTATTGATCGGATTTCTGGCAGGGTTATTTCGGCCGAAGCGAAACAGGGTATTTTTAAGTGCCGTAATCGGGCTGATCTGTCTGCTATTCAGTGTTCAGCTGATTTATTTTTATAATTTCAAAGTATATTTTTCCTTTCAGACCATAGGGCTGGCAGGGGATGCATTTACGAATTTCTGGGAGGAGATCCTTAGATCGCTGCAGGTGAATTTCGGCGGCTTGATTCTTATTTTCCTTCCGGTGATTATTTTAATGTTTTTAGGGACACAGTTCATTGATTACAGGAAAAAGATCTGGAAGGAACAAGCGGGGGTCCTGATAGCCAGCATTGCGGTATATGCCTTTGCCATGCTGTCGCTGCTGATCTACGGCAAGAATGATTATTCCCCCTATGATCTTTATTTCCGGTCCAAGGTTCCGGAACTGAGCGGAAAGCAGCTGGGGATACTGACCATGACCAGGATAGACATCGGCGGTCTTTTTGACAAGGATAATGATCTGGTGCTGGCAGATACTATAACTTTGGACCAGATCGAAACTCCGGTCACCAAAGCGCCTACACAGGCGCCCGCTCAGAATGAGCCGAAGGATAATACGGGAGATTCATCCGGTTCCCAGACGCCGGCTCCCACATCGACACCGACGCCGATACCCATCGATACCTCCCCTAATATAATGAATATTGATTTTAATGCATTGGCAGAGAAAGAATCAAGTGATACGATTAAGACCCTGCACCAGTATTTTGCATCCGCCACTCCTACGAACAAGAATGAGTATACCGGCTATTTCAAAGGGTATAACCTGATACAGATTACGGCGGAAGGCTTCTCTCCCTATGCCATCGACAAAGAGAAGACTCCTACGCTGTATAAGCTGGTAAGAGAAGGCTTTGTGTTCAATAATTTCTATACGGCGCTCTGGCAGACCAGTACCAGTGACGGTGAATATGTGGCGCTGACAGGGCTGATACCCCTCGGGACCAGAAGCATGTATCACGGCAGGAAGAACCTGTGGCCCTTTACCATGGGGCATCAGTTTAACCTTCTGGGAATCAAAAGCAGGGCATACCATAACCATACCTATACCTATTACCAGAGGGACGAGACCCACCCGAATCTGGGCTACCGCTTCACCGGCAAGGGGAATGGGCTGGAGCTGGAGAATCCGGACATCTGGCCGGAATCAGACCTGGAGATGATTAATTCCACCGTGGATGATTATGTAGGTGAGGAGCTGTTTCATACCTATTATCTGACTGTAAGCGGTCATATGAATTATAATTTTACCGGCAATATGATGGCCTATAAGAACAGGGATATCGTGGCTGACCTGCCCTACTCCGACGATGCCAAGGCATATATTGCCTGCCAGCTGGAGCTTGACCGGGCATTGGAGAAGCTGATCAGACTGCTGGAAGAGGCGGGGGTAGCCGACCGTACGGTCATTGCACTGAGTGCGGACCATTATCCTTACGGATGGGAAAAATATAAGCTGGATGAACTGGCAGGGCATGAGATCGAGCCTAATTTTGAGATCTATCGGAACCAATTCATACTTTGGAGCAAGGGCATGAAGGAGAATGTTGTTATTGATGAACCCTGCTCCAGCATGGACATCTTACCCACCTTGTCCAATCTGTTCGGCTTTGAATATGATTCCAGACTGATGATGGGCCAGGATATCCTCTCAGATGCACCGCCGTTAGTGATATTATCCAACCGGAGCTTTATTACGGATAAGGTAATGTATAATTCAGAGAACGGTGATGTAACAAAGCTCACCGATGCTCCGCTGCCTGAGGATTATATCAGCAACCTGAATAAGATTGTTAAGAATAAGTTCAAGGTGTCCGACAGTATTTTGAAGGAAGATTATTACCGTTATGTATTCCCGGATTATCCGAAGGATTTTAAATGATATTCGGACATAATATTCGGACCGGATAAAGTAAAAATGAAAATTCCTCTTGCTTTTGAAAAAACTATGTGCTAATATAAGCAACAACCAAGGTATCGGTATACAATGCCTTTGAATATTTAATCATAAGGGATTCAGCAATCGATATATGATAATATTATAAATGGAATCGGCGAAGAAGGAGACTTTATTCTGCTGAAGAACCGAAGGACAGGAATGGTGGGCCACCGACTGAGAGCACACCTGTGGTGATAGGCAGAATACGGAACACTCCGGAGCCCACGGATTGAACCACCAGTAGGTTCGTGCGTAGCACGCGTTAAGTGCAGGAAAGCCGGAGAGCCATGCTCTCAATGCGGGTGGTACCGCGGGAATTCAGATTCTCGTCCCGAAGAATGTTAATCAATGCATTCTTCGGGGCTTTTTTATTGCAAAACATTAGAAAGAATGCATGAGGCCAGAAAATCAAATATGTTACCGGAAAAGGATAATGGGAAGAAATGCAGCTTCGCATGGGAACGGTGAATTCCCGCAATGATGCGCATTCCCTGTTCTTGCGTACCGGCGGGAAGCGGAGGGTTATATGGAATTTATTACAGGAATAAAAAAGAAGGAAACCAGTGAGATCAGTGACATTCTGTCGGGAAAATCCGGCGGCAATGTAAAAATGAACGGCTGTATCCACACTATCCGGAATATGGGCGAGGTGGCCTTTGTAGTGCTTAGAAAGAGAGAAGGCCTGGTGCAGTGTGTATATGAGGAAGGTGTTACCGGCTGCCAGCTTAAGGATTTGAAGGAAGGCATGACCGTAGAGGCGGAAGGAATTCTCCATGATGAAGAGCGTGCCCCCCAGGGCTTTGAGGTAAGGCTTCGGAGGGTAACCGTCCTTACGGTTCCCAAAGAAGGTACGATGATGCCGATTCCCATCTCCAAGTGGAAGATGAAGACCTCCCTGGAGACCAAGCTTAATTACCGCCCCGTGTCTCTGCGCAATATCAGGGAGAGAGCGGTATTCAAGATACAGGAGGGGATCGTCAGAGGCTTCCGGGATTTTCTGTATACCCAGGGCTTTACAGAGATACGTACTCCCAAGCTTGTAGCGGGCAATGCAGAGGGCGGAGCCAATGTATTCAAGCTGGAATACTTCGGCAGCAAAGCCTTCCTGGCACAGAGCCCCCAGTTCTACAAGCAGACCCTGGTCGGCGTCTATGACAGGGTGTTTGAGGCAGCTCCCGTATTCCGTGCTGAGAAGCATAATACCACAAGGCATCTGAACGAATATACCAGTCTTGACTTTGAGATGGGATATATCGAGGGCTTTGAAGACATTATGGAGATGGAGACGGAGACGCTCCGGTACATCTTTGGTCTCCTTAAGGAGAATTATTCCACGGAGCTGAAGCTTCTGGAGGCGGAGCTGCCGGATATTCACCATATTCCTTCCGTAAGATTTGATGAAGCCAAGGTGCTGGTATCCGAGAAATACAACCGGAAAATTAAGAATCCGTATGATCTGGAGCCGGAGGAAGAGGTTCTCATCGGGAAATATTTTAAGGAGGAGCATGGCAGTGATTTCGTATTCGTTACCCATTATCCCTCCAAGAAGCGTCCCTTCTATGCCATGGATGATCCGAAGGATCCCAAGTTTACTTTAAGCTTTGATCTCCTGTTCAAGGGTATGGAGGTAACCACCGGGGGACAGAGAATCCATGACTATGAGGAACAGGTCGCCAAGATGATGGCGAGAGGCATGAACCCGGATGAATTCACTAATTTCCTCATGATCCACAAGCATGGGATGCCGCCCCACGGCGGTCTTGGACTGGGACTGGAACGTCTGACCATGAAGCTGCTGAATGAGCAGAATGTAAGAGAGACCACCATGTTCCCCCGGGACGTATCCAGGCTGGAACCGTAAGGAGTGCATAAAGCATGTTAATTCCGGAAAGAAATAATGATCCAAGCTGTCAGGAATACGATGTTTCTCCCCGGATCATTGTAACCGGGATGAAAACGGAAAGCTTTTAAGCCCATAATCTGATTTTATAAAACAAATGGAGAAAGGCAGGTATTTATTATGAAGATAACACAGGAAACCGTTCAATATGTGGCAGCCCTGGCAAAGCTTAGTGTCTCTGAGGAAGAGAAGCAGAAGGTGGCGGTTGATCTGGACCGCATATTAGATTATATAGAAACCATGAATGATTTGGATACCGACGGCATAGAACCCATGTCACATGTGCTCCCGGTAAAGAATGTATTCCGGGAGGATGTCATCACCAATGAAGCGGACCGTGAACAGCTGTTAAAGAA
>JAFADH010000358.1 GCA_023424995.1 Bacillota bacterium
CAGGGTAACCAGTGCCGCTATAATGAGCGCAGCGGCAATTGCCCCATAGGAGGCTTTACCGACGGAATTTATGGTCGAGCCGAAGGTCTGCTGAATATATTCCTCCACTCCCGTAATCTTTGCATAATCAAAGCCGTCCGCATACTCCAAGATCTTTTTACCGACAAGTGATTTATCCGAAAGCTCCGCACAGATTATGCACCACATAATGTCTGCCGAACTGTCTGTAAAAACGGCTTTTGCAGTTTTACCGCCGTTGGTGATGTCGGAATAAATTCCGCATACCCTGAGATTTTTCTCCTTCCCCTGAGTTATCAGCGTAATGGCGTCACCGACTTTTTTGCCCAGTGCATCGGCGTTCATGACCGAAAGTGCTATTTCGTCTTCTGCGGCGGGTGCTCTGCCCTGGGAATATTCCACAGGGAATACATTATGATCGCCAAGTTCAATTTTTATACGTTCCTCCGAGCCGTTTTCCGTCTTTACTCCGAATGTTTTTGTCGTAAGGACGGCGTACTTTGAGATGGCACTGTCACCGTCCATTGCTTTTGCGATTTCTGCTGCTTTTGCGGAGATGTCATCCGTCTGCTGAATATCCATACGCAGATCATAGCTTCCTATTCCCATATACCGGATGAAGCTTTTTGAGGAAATCGTATTTTCTAAGTTCCGCGGAACAATAATGATAAATGCCGAAATGATAAGCACCGCAAGCATTACGGCGTAAAGTCTTTTCCTTGCCAGGACATCTTTGACCCCAAGAAAAATATTCGTGTCCAGCAGTCTGTTTCCGCCCAGGCATAAATACCTGGCGCCTGCTGATTTTTCGGGTGTTGTTCCAAAGCGTATTGCTTCCGCGGGGGATATCTTCCGAAAACGCTTCAGAACTCCGCTTACATAGGCGATAATTGCAAGGAATACCAGCAGTACGCCTATTATTCCGAAAAGCAAGGCATAAGAAGCATGTTCGCTTTCTCCCATATAAAGCCGTATATTTTCGAGAAGCAATCCCTTAAAGGCAAATGACAGCAGGACTCCGGCAATGCAGCCGGCTGCGGCGATGACCGCATACTTTGCAAGATATATTTTCTTTATATCAAAGCTTCGCAGTCCGATTGCCTTCATAACACCTAATTCACGGTAGTCGTCCTCGATCTTTGCCAGAAGCGTGAAGCGTATGCACATAAAAGCAATTACAACCACAAGGACGCTTACAAGAAATATCACTCCGATCATCATCCCATCGGAAATTGCATTGATCATTCTGAAAAGCGGATATGTAAGAGCAGGCCCGTTCGCTTCAAGCCCAGCCCGGGTGTACGCGGCTTCAAACGAGCCGAGGGCGGACAGGTTCTTTAATCTGAACTCGATCAGGTATTCCGTGCTCCCTAACTCCTTTATCTCCGCATAGTCATTTTCGCTCACAAGAAACCTCTTAGAGGAAGCAAGCAGCGAATTCATCTGTGAATCCCGGAGAAATCCCGCAACCGTGAATATCTTTCCGCATATTACGGCCTGGTCACCGGCCTTTGCGGTTTTGTCCTCCCTATAGCATATGGGAACATAGATCTCCCCATCGGATACAGTTATTACATTTCCGTCAAGATCAAGGAGATAATCGAATTTCCCGCTCTGCATGCTGAGGCCGTTATCCTGGACATTGTCTGCAAGTGAGTTCCCGTTAATGACAATCTGCGCACCGTCAACATTGAGAAATTCAAGCACCTGGAATTCTTCAACATTACTGTTCTGTTCCGCGAAAGCCCCAAGACGCGCAGTATCGATTATGCCTGAATGCATCTGCATGAAGTGCGGGGTCTTTGCCTGTGTCATTAAAGTATCGATTGCACCGGCTAAATTAACCACGAGCACTGCCGCAAGCGAAACAAGCATAGCCGCAGCGGCGACAAATATCATTGTTGTCATCGTTATAAGTTTACTTTTAGAGATATCATTGCGGATTATTCTGTAATACATATGATTCCTCTCTGCTATCAAGCTTCTTTACCCGTCTTACCTTACATGGAACTGCCGAAGTCACACATACCGGCGTTCCGGTTCCTTTTTTAACTTCCAAACATCTGCATAAAGTAGTACATAAGGCTTCCGCTTTCGGCACCGAGCAGTCTTTCTGTGTTGAAAACAAACGCCTGTATGCGTGAAGCGCGCTCCTCGTCGGTCATTTCAGCCATATCATCATCAAAAACGGTATTTGCATACACTACCACCATCTCCATACATCCATACGGGAACGGCGTACTGAATAATCCCTGCTCAATACCCTCACGGATGATTCCCGTCAATATCGGCGTGACGCCGCTGATTACGGCCTTTTGGATTTTCTGATGCATAAGCGCATTCTGGGGCTTGTGAATGTGCTCCATGATCTCCCGGCTGCTTTCGCCGCTTATGTTCAGTGCCTGTACAACACGGATAATGCGCTCATTTACAGGTATGCTTTTGTCTGCGGCAATTTCCTGGGCCGCACTTAAAATGCGGTCATTATACCGTTCAATCAGCGCATCCATAATGGCTTCCTTGGAATTGAAATGATAATACAGCGTTCCCCGGGCAATTTTGACCCTTTCCAGAATATCATTTGTACTTGTGCCGTCAAATCCCTTCTGACCGAATAGTTCATCCGCCGCATCAAGTATTTCATTTTTGCGTTCCTCGGCTTCTTTTACAACTCTCATTTATAATCTCTCCGTTTTATAGACCGACTGTCTGTCGGTTATGTTTCAGTATAATGTACTGGTTTTCAATTGTCAAGGGGGTGCGGTATGTTATATGTTATATGTTGTGATGTGCAAATGAAAATGTCCTACTTCGCCACAAAAGAAAATGTCCCGTTTATGCCGAGAAAACTTGTTGATAATGAGTGGGCCATTAGATTTGCTTAGTGTCCCAGATGGCTGTTTTACTTTATTTATTGATATGTGGGCATCTTTTTGAGGTTCCTAATGGCTGGAGGCTTGTTGTCAACAAGGAAATTGGAATAAATGGAACATTTTCATTTATAGTTCACAGGAGTGTGGTACGCTATATGCTGTGTTATATTGTAAGAATTAAATGTGTTATGTTGTAAGAATTAAATAGGATGTTTTTAACATTATTAAATTTGCAGCGATAAAGTGTTATCATCCGTAATTAGAGGTCTGGATTGTAATATTTAAACAGATCAAATAATTATAACATTGACATCCGGCAAATGAACTGCTCCCCGCCATATAGGCAGGGAGCAGTTCATGATAAAGCAGAAAGTATTATAAATATATCATCGTATTTTTTCTATTGGTATCCAGAGTTCCATTGTATCCGGATAAAATACTTCAATGATCGGTGTCCCGTCTATATACCCGGAAGCCGGAAGCCACTGTGTATAGACTTTTTCCCAAAGGGCTTCTGTGTACCTGGTCGTTGCTTCCATGGAGGAATGAAAAATTGCTATGGATTCTGTCAGGGTAAATACCGCCCAGGTCAGTGCCGGTATTTGAAGTATTTCAAACGCCTCCTCCACTGCGGTCAATTTTGCCTTATTCTCATAGGCGATATGGAATGATATACTATTATCGTCATTCTCTCCATATGCTATGACATCAAATAACCGTTCCCCCTCAGACAGCTCATAAAGTCTTCTGCAGGAACCGTCGGAATAGGTCTCCTGCCAGAACTCCTGAATTTTTCCGGCCATATTATCGGCATCCAGCATAATTCCCTTTCCTATCAGCTCATACCCTTCCTTTTGCACAATTTTATAGTTCAAGGGTGTTTCTCCAAGTTCAGTCATATGGAATATCATTTTGGGATAGCTTTTCAGCACCACTCCCGAGGTCCGCGCCGATGTCGGCGTAATGCCGTGCAGCTTTTGAAAAGCCCGGGAAAAGGAATCCGGCGAATCATATCCGTATTTTACTGCCAGGTCAATAATCTTGATACGGCTTTCCTGCAATTCAGCGGCTGCAAAGGTCAACCGTCTTCTTCGGATATATTCCTTTATGGATATGCCTGATATAAAGGTAAATACCCGCTGGAAATGATTCGCCGAGCAGCCTGCCAGCCTTGCGATTTCAGCCATGTCTATTTCGCTATCTATGTTCACATCAATATAGTCCATGATCTCATTCATCCGTTTGATCCAGTCCATAAAGCGCCTCTCCCTGTTTTGTTTTATTTGGAGCCGTAGAGCCTGGCTATCTCCTCAAAAGCCTTCTTGGGCCTGAAAGGCAGCTTGGGAGCTTCCAAGTCAGTCTCCTTCGGATAAGCTGTAACAACTCCGTAGCTGGCCATGTCCAAGTCGTAACGCGGATCGGGGGAATATAAGTTGGTGGGCTCCATATATGTGAATATAAAAGCTCCGTAGATATTCTCTCTTTCATATATTTCAATCAAATTTGCAATATACTGCGCCTGTACTTCTTCGTTTCTGATGTAAGACCCTTTTATCTGCGGTTTAGGCTTCTTCCAATTGATTATTTGAAAGCCCCCGCCTCCTTTATCCTCCGCACCTTCAAAACAACAGCAGCCAAATTCGGTAATAGCGACCGGTTTATTAAATTTGTAAAATTTTCTCAAATCCTCCGTATAACTGCCTTTGTTGGCGGCGTCCATATAGTGGTTTACCCCTACGATATCAAACACTTTCCAGTCAACCGTCTCCCAGGCGCCTGCACCGTATGTTACAGCTCCATGAAAGTGTTCCCTGACCGCTGATGTCATCTGCCTGAGCAGGGAATTCAGTTTCATATTGTAATACGGTATGAGACACCAAAGTATACTCAGCATGACCGCCCTTTGGGAGAAGACCCTTCCCGGTACAATACCGGAGGAAAAAATACTCAGTTCACAACCAACATTAAAAATCACTTTATCATATTGTATTCTTAACTGCTCCGCCGCCTTCGCAGCTTTTGAAAGATATTCCCTCAGCTCCTTCGGTCTTACATCCACCAATCTTGGCTGCAGCCATACATGCAGACCCGATTTCAATGCGGTTTCGGCACATTCAATCAAACGCTGCAGATCAGTCCCATAAATATTGATCGCATTACAATGCAGCTGGTTACGTATGATAAGGAGGTCCTGCTGCATCACATTTTTACTCCATACCTCCCGTGAAATGACTCCCGGTACATAGTTTGTCCCGACATCATAATTTATTCCTTTATGAATGATACCCTTTTGAATATCCAGAAAATATCGCCCTCTTTCATGCTATCAGTTTATAGATATAATAATTTCTATCCTGCTTATTATAACCCGGAATCTCCTTCCGCTTCCGACTTTTTATGCCCGGCTTTCGCATGATTTCGGTTATCCTAAATAAAACCGCTTAAAAGCAAGACAGATGTAACTTTGATACTTTTGATAACCTGAACATGTCTCAACCGTTTTTCATGCAATTAATTCCCCGTCAAATATGGAAATAACCCTTTTACTTTGCCTGGCTACTTTGCTGTCATGACTAATCACTATTATGGTATTGCCATTGTCATTTAATTTCTGAAAAAGTGTAAGTATATCCTTGCCAGTAGCTGAATCCAAAGAACCGGTTGGTTCATCCGCCAACAACAAAGAAGGCTCCGTTATTAAAGCACGGGCAATGGCGACTCTTTGCTGCTGCCCCCCTGAAAGCTCATTTGGCTTATGAAGCACCCTGTCGGACAAACCGACGAGGCTGATGGTTTCTTCTGCCTTTTTCACTGCCTCGTTTCTGGTCATCCCACGTATTAGTAAAGGCGTTATAATGTTTTGCATAGCTGTATATTGAGGTATCAAATTATATTTTTGGAATATAAATCCTATTTTCTGATTTCTGATCCGGGATAACTCCTTGTTCGTACATTTATCTAACTCTTTATCCTCAAACTGATATGTTCCGCCGTCAAACGTATCCATGCAGCCCAAAATATTCATTAAAGTAGTCTTACCTGAGCCTGATGGACCAAGTATGGTTAAGTAATCGCCTTTTTCAACCACAAAGCTGATATTTTTGAGTACATGCAAGCTTTCCTCACCCATTCGGTAATATTTATTTATTTTTTTCATTCTGATCATTTCACTCATGGTATTCCCTCACTTTAAAATTGTCAGCATTTCTATGCCGGCATCCTTACCATCTACAATCTTTGGCGTGATCATTAATACGGAGCCCTTTTTAATTTCGTCCAAAGTCGCTGTTTTACCTAAAGTATTTCGTATTTCAGTTCCCGCCTGTATAGTGAAAGTTTTACCTTCGCCTGTATAGATTAAGTTAATTTCCCCATTTTCGCCGTATATAGGGCTAAATGGATCCGGCGCATAAAAATCCTCAAATCCTTCAGGATTTTCTCGTTCGCTTACTTTTACCATAGGGACACCTGGTTTCTTCTTATCGTCATCCTCGTCCCCATTGCCTCCGCCCCAATCCGGCACATTCCCTAACTCAATCTCAACTTCATTGCCTATGATGCTCTTTACCCTGCCATAAATTTTCTCACCTAATTGGGCATTTTCATCAGAATCAGTATTATCTTCATTAAAATCAACATTCTCTTCATCAGTATCAGCATTCTCTTCATCAGAATCAATATTCTCTTTATTTGAATACGTTTGTGAAGATGTTTTTTTTTCAGATTCATATTGTCGCAAATTAATATTGTCTGCCTCATTTGGTGTTGGTTCATTTGAACACCCTGTAATCATTAATAGGGCAACTGCCATAATCGCCATAAATCTTTTCATTTCAGTCATTCTCCTTTTACTTTACTCATAATTAAGCGCATCAATCGGTTTCTGCTTTGATGCTCTATATGCAGGATAGTATCCGAAAACCGTACCTGTCAGCAGTGAAAAGAATAATGCAGCCAGTTGCCCTCCTATAGATGGAATAACCGGGATATCGGTATACTTCATAAGCGGTAATATGAACATGCTCAAAAGCATTCCTGCCACGCTTCCAAACGCACTTATGGTTACGGATTCCAACAGAAATTGCAGCAGTATATTACCTTCGGGACAGCCTAAAGCCTTCAGAATTCCAATTTCTCTTGTACGCTCCTTCACAGATACGAACAGGACATTCATGATTCCGATTCCGCTGACAACAAACACAATAGCCGCAACAGAAATCAAAACAACACTCATTGTTCTTGCTGACTGGGTAGCAACTTCCATTCTGTTGCCTACATCTTCAATCAAGTACACATCACCATTATCGAGATAATAGGTGAGAGAGCTGCGAATCCATTTCATCGCCGAATCTACATGGGACACATCATCAGCTAAGGCAACTACACGGGGTATTGAGATATCACTGAATATATATTCTTTACCGACAGAGTATGGGATGAAAATGGATGTATCCGGAACCACTACCCCTACACTATCCCCCCTTCTTGGCAGAACGCCTACGACTTTAAACAGCTTATCTCTGACTGATATATATTGGCCAACCGCATATTCGGCAATACCAAAGCTCTGCTCCGCCACATTAAACCCTAAGACAGCAACTAATGATTTATTATCCTCATCATCCTTTGTTAAATTTTCTCCATAAGCTGTTGATAGATTCATAACCTGTTCGTATTCTGCAGTTACACCTGTAATAGACCTAAGAAACTCCTGACCATTAATCATTGTATTTGCGCTTCCAAAGTCAAAAATCGTAATATCAGTCAGGTATGGATTTTCTTCTTTTATCCGGTAAACCTGCTCCGGATTTAACCGTTCTACTTTACTATAATCCGTATTGCCACTTAGGACGGCCTTCGACTCATCGTAATTAATGTAAATAGTAGCTGCCGACAAATCGCCGAACTGCTTGATTATTTCTGCTTCTCCGCCTTTGCCGATGGCAATAACTAATATAATTGTTGCGGCTCCTACAATGATGCCTAATGAACTTAGAACAACCTTAAATTTGTTCTGTAAAATATTAACCCATATAACACGTAACATTTCAGTCAATTGCATACTTATCCCTCCACATAGACAATCTCTCCCTCAGAAATACCTGATAATATCTCACTGTATCGACCATCAGAGAAACCTGTCTGGATTTCACGTTCAATTATATTCCCTTCTTCATCCATAAGGAGCACGATTTGTTTGCCATCTTTTAACCGGATCGCTTTGTTTGAGAGACACAATACATCCTTTACCTGTTTCTGAATGAGTTGAGCCGAAAATGTCATCCCCTCCAACAGAAGTACATCTTCTTGTGTATCAATCGAAGCGTAAATAGTATATTCCACTGGGTTCGCTTTTGCAGGAGCAAACTGAACGTCTGTAACGGTACCCTGCAACGTCTGCGTTGGATATGCGTTGAAGGTAAACTGTACCGGCTGACCGATTTCTATTTCACTAATATCCGCCTGAGATACCTGTATACTTGCAGTTATCTTCTTCGGATCTCCAATTTGTGCAACAATTGGTTTTCCCGCAGTCATTTCACCTTCCACAGAGGGAAGTGAGAGGACAATTCCATCTAACTTGGCATAAAGCTCCAATTCGGAGTCAACTGCTTTAGCAATCTTATCCCCGGTTTTTACAGCATCGCCTTTTCTGACATAAACCGTTTCAAGCTGAACAGGACTATCAAAATAATGATTCACACTTGGCAGATACAAAAAACCGTTAGCAGAAATCCCTGCTGTTATATCACCACGAAAAACCTCATATTCTCTTAAGGGCAGAACTTCTTCTTTCGGCTTATTTGCATCAAACAGCAAATAGGCAGAAGTCAGCAGGATCGAAATGACAATGATAGATATAACAACTTTTCTTTTCAGTGTCTTTTTTTCATTCATAAAAAAGCCTCCTTGACATGATTATGATTTCATCATATCAAGGAGATGTAATACAGCTGTATAAGCATTGTTTCAAAGCTGTTAATTATTTCTTGAAGGTTCCGTAGTTAGAAATATATCAACCAAAGCATAAGGTGTCTCATTATTGATTTTTACACCACTCTTTTTAACAACTGCATAAAGCTTACCGCCGGCAAGGCTTTTATAAGCCATCTTTCCATCCGCTTCAAAGGCTTCGGCCTTTGTCAATTCCAGGTAAGCCGTGAATCCATCCAGGGTCTGCGCTGTTATGACATTATCAAAATTGATATCCGGCAGATAAGAGTAAATCACAGCCTTCCAAATTTGGCCGGTTACTGCATTAATCGTAAGCTCCGCTTTCATTTTCTTATTGGAAAATGAAACTGTCCAGTAACTGTAAAACAGTTCCAGTACCTGGGTTCTTTCATCACCGGGCTGCTTTTCACAAAGAACCGCACTGATTTTGTCATATTCATAAGTCCGCAGCTCTTCGGGGATTACCCCAAGTTCAGAAAAGGCAGAAAGCCACATTTCTCCTGCATCTATGGCCTGCTCCATATTGATTTGCTCTCCCATGGGTTCATGAGGCCACTCGCTTTCTCCGCTCTCCCAGTTCCTAAGGACCTTTATCATTTCATCTTCCGTCAGTTTTTCTCTGATCGGTTCTTCTGCTTCTTCATCCGGTCTATTATCTATGTCCCCCTGCTCCGCCGCCGGCATATTTATTTTTATTGCCCCTGTTGATGAAAATAATGCATTTTCCTTTCTAACGAGCAAAGCTTTCGTTACATTCCAGCCGCCAAACGCTAAACCAAGAGACAGCACCATACCGATTGCCGTATATATATTTCTTTTAAGCATTGTCCCCGCCTCCTTTGCAGATAAGCTGAATTTGAACTGCCGTACCCGCTCCGTGCTCACTGCTGAACTCTAACCTGCTTCCATGTATCTTCGCTATTTTGTCTGCAAGCGTAAGACCAAGGCCGGCGCCATGCTGTTTCCGTGAACGTGATTTATCTACCGTATAAAAGGCTTCCGTTATTCTCTCAATTTCTGATTCCGGTATCCCTCTGCCGTTATCGGCGATGCGAATGCTGTAAAGATTATCCTTGCATTTTCCGGAAATCCTGATTTCACTGCTTCCTGCTTTTATAGAATTATCCATAATATTTAACAGCAAGGTCTTAAATAGATCGTATTCCACTTTGATGAAGGCTGTTTCCGCTTCCAGATAAGCTTTAATATTCTTTTCTTCCAATACCGGAGCCAGTCCCTGAACCACACCCTCTAACAGCTCATGGGCAGGCATTTCTTCCAGAATAAAATCCTGACGGTTTAAAACCACCAGATCCATCAATTTTAACGAAAGCGCCTCCAGACGCATTCCTTCGCTCAGGATGTACCATGCCGCCTTCTTCCTATTCTCTGGAGAAAGGTCTTTTTGATAGAGCGTATCCGCATACCCGATCACCGAGGTTAACGGAGTCTTTAATTCATGAGCAAAGCTGGCAACAAAATCCTCCTTTTGCCTGGCATTCTCTGAAAGCTGATACATTTTATCTTCAATAGCCTCCGCCATTAAATTAAAGCTTTGGGCAAGCTCACCAATTTCATCACTGCCTGAAACAGATAACCGGTCACTATAGCTCCCTCCCGCAATTCTGCGGGCTGCTCTGGTCATACGTTTTATGGGCCTTGTTAAAAGCGATGATAATAATAATATCAATACCATACTAAAGCATAGCGTTGCGGCATAAACTCTTTGAAAGTGCCGCATCATAAGCTCCTGCTGTACAACTGTCATACTGATATCAGAAACAGTCATTAAATATAGGGTTACATCACTTTGGACAATCTTTCCGCAAACCAAGATATAACTCCTGCCTTTTACTTTTTGCAGCCGGTAAATAACCAAATCCTCTAAGACATTATCTATTATTGAATAATCTATCTCTATTTGGAGGCTTGTATACAGCAATTCTTTATTACCCGACAGAACCGCAGCCTGTCCGCTTAACCTGTCTGCCAGACTGCCTGATACCGGATTATCCGTCAGACGTCCATTCTGAAAATTCACTGCATTTGTGAGCAGCTCTGCCTGTACGGTAAATTTATCATATTGGTATTGATTCAGGGCCAATACCGTTTCCCGTTGAATTGCGTTTTCATAGGAATAGCTTATGAGATAATAACCGGCAGGTAGAAACGCCATACTAAATATGAGTGTTCCAAAGAAGAAAATTTTAACAAATAACCGCACACTTATTCCTCCAGTCTGTAGCCGATGCGAAAGACTGTTTTTATATTGTTCTCCAACCCAAGTTTTTTACGCAAGCGTTGGATATGGATATCCAGTGTTCGGGTATCTCCAAGAAATGGCTCCCCCCAGACTCTTTCATAAAGCTTATCCCGATAAAGTGCTGCATTTTTATTACGGATAAGCTCTACTAATAAATCAAATTCTTTTACTGTAAGCTCAACCGGCATCCCTTTTTTTGTAGTTTGCCTTGCTTCGGTATTAACAAAAATATCTGCAAAGCAGAGCTGCTTTCCACTTTTTTTATAACGCCGCAAAACCGTTTCTACTCTTGCTGATAATTCACCAATCTGAAAGGGTTTTACAATATAATCATCCGCACCCAGTTTTAATCCTTTGATCCGGTCATTTAAGGTTCCTTTTGCAGTAAGAAAAATAACGGGCGTTCCCAACGGCTTAATATATTCAAGCAACTCATAGCCATCAAATTCCGGCAGCATGATATCAAGAAGGATCAGATCGTAATTCCACTTTTCAATACAATCCGCCCCTTGTCTGCCATCATACGCACAAGTGCAGCGATAACCCTCATCACTTAAATTCATCTGAATTAATTCAGCTATCGCCTGTTCATCTTCAACGATTAAAATATTTATCATAACGGTCTCCCAGGTTATTCTTGTTACAGATATAACAATTGTATCACTTATAATAATATCACAAAGTTGCGTCATAGTTGTAAATAATGCTTATTTTATTCCTTTTTTAAGTCCCCTTTATTTCTGCAGGAAAAAAGCCGTATCTTCGGGTCTGTAAGGGGTACCTTTAAGGCCGGGATGCGATGAAATAGTATTGCCGCGAGTTTTCAGCATTGCAGGGCTCCATGTTTCAATTACAGCCAACCCACTTTACATTTATATTCTTTATCTGCTTGTTTGGCAGTTGGATACATTCTTTGAACAAACCTGATTTTATTTTTTATTTGACATTTTATCAATGCATTGGTATAATAAATTTGACCGAACGGTCAGTATATTTTGGAGGTCAACATGTCACCATATAAAAAAAGTATCGATGCAAAAAACAGAATTCTTACTGTTGCAGAAGAATTATTTGCTCTGAATGGCTTTGACGCAACCGGTATCGCTCAGATTGCAGAGAAATCAGGAATAGCAAAATCCCTGCTTTATTATTATTTTAACAGCAAGGAACAGATATTGGAAGAACTGGTTTCGAA
>JAFADH010000370.1 GCA_023424995.1 Bacillota bacterium
AGGTATCCGTTACGGAGTGGAGCATTGGCGCAGAAACCGCAATGACCAGCATTGTATGGGAGCGATCTTCTGGCAGGTGAATGACTGCTGGCCGGTTGCTTCCTGGGCAAGCATCGACTATTACGGACGATGGAAGGCTCTTCATTATGGGGCAAAACGTTTCTATGAACCCGTCCTGATATCCGCCTGCGAAGAGGGAAGCACGGTTGAGCTTCATGTTACCAATGAAACTCTGACAAAGACCAGCGGTATTCTGGAATGGAAACTATGTCACACAGATCAGGGAACAGTACGTGAAGAAACCATTGCCTGCCAGGTTGCCAGACTCCGTTCGGACTGTATTGCAAAGCTTGATTTCTCAGATATCCTGAAGACAAAGGAGGATAAAAGATCCTATTATCTTGTATATTCCTATCGGGCAGAAGGAATAACCCTGGGGAGCGGTATTGTTATGTTTACTTCCGCAAAGCATTTTAATTTCAGAAAACCCGTTATTCTATGCGAAAAAATTCATGACAGAAAATACCGGTTGACGGCAGACCAGTTCTGTAAGTTTGTAGAAGTAAGATTTAACGAAGATGTAATATTATCCGATAATTATTTTGATCTGGTGCCGGGAGTGGAAAAAATAATCGAGACTGAAGAAACGGTCCTGGGAGAGCCGGAAATCTATAGTTTATATGACAGCTTTGATTGACATACGCCACTATTTAATTTTCCTTCACTTAATTTTAAAGCAGAGGGCTTTCTTAATTAAGCATATATATCAAATTCCTTATTAAGCATATATATATCAAATTCCTTAAAAATCTGTAATTAGTTTTATATAAACTATGTTTCCGCATGTTGATTTTCGGGTTGATTATGCTAAACAAAAAACCCCGGAGATGCAGTCGAGGCAAGGAGTTCGGCCTTACTGCATTTCTGGGATTTTACATATTCTTAGCCATATAGACTAAAAAATGCACTTAAATTATGGTCCCGCCAGTCATGGAAAATAATCAGTGGTGCAAAAAAACATATTTCTTCTGCTGTCCGCTTGGCAGGGAGCACTCCAAAATAGCTCTTACAGACCAGTCAAGTCATCTTTTCTTCAGACTATTTTCAGACTATGTTACAAGGGATATATTTTACAAGGGATATATTTTATGAGGGATATATTTTTCGTGGGGTATATTTCCGAGGGGTATATTTCCGAGGGGTATATTTTTCCGAGGGGTATATTTTACGACAGCCCTTATGCTGTATTTCATGACCCCGGATATATTTCTCAAAGTATAACTCTAATAATTTGCATATTCGGTTTTAGGCTTGTCTATTGGCCGGTATTCTGATCTCTACGGTAGTCCCAGCATTATATTCACTTTGAAAGGTGATACCATAGTTTGCTCCGTAGAATAACTGGATCCGGTCATTGATATTTTTGATGCCATAATTACTGCCCCGGTTATTCTGATAATTACCCGACAGTATCTGCTCCAATTTGTCCGGAGCAATACCGATCCCATCGTCTGAAACGCTCAGTACAATATCCTCGCCGTCAACATTCCCGCTGATAACGATAGTTCCTTCCTTGATTTCCTTTCCCTGTATTCCGTGAATAATCGCATTCTCCACAATCGGCTGCAGGGTGATCTTCAGAATGCTGAATTCCGATAAATAATCGTCAATGTCTATAATGAATTCGATCTTATTTTCATAACGTATATTCTGAATGTTGATATAAGCGGAGACATGGGCAAGCTCATCCTCGATGGAGATGACTTCCTTCCCCTTGCTTAAACTGAGCCGGTAAAATTTTGCCAGGGCCTTGACGGAAGCTTCGATGTCCCTGTATTTCTTTTCCTGTGACAGATATACCACCATATCCAGGGTGTTATAAAGAAAGTGCGGATTGATCTGTGCCTGCAGTACCTTTAACTCATAATTTTTAACTTCTTTACCGTGCTTGAACTGTTCGGACAGCAGCAGCTGTATACGGGAAACCATATAGTTATAATTTTGGATCAGCTCACCGATCTCATCCTCTGTTTCCGATTGCTCCAGAGGGGAAAGAACACCGCTGTGGACATTTCTCATTTGATTGATGAGCAGTGTGATTCTGCGTGTAATACTGGTCGCTATCAGGTAAGCCAGCAGGTATACGATCAGGGATAAAGCCAATGCCGTTATTATGGTCTGGGCAAGCAGCATCTTACTTTCGGAGTAAATCTCATCATAGGGCAGAAATGTTACCATATACCAATCTGTCTTATCAATAAGCCGGCTTCGAAAGAATACCTTCTCTCCTTCCGCCGTATTCGTAATGGACCATTCTTCGCCCCTGGCCTGGCTTATTACGGCGGCGGGGTCTATGAAGGCTTTCAGCAAATTATTGGATGAACACACCGGGATGCCGTTCTCTGTCTGAATGTATGTAATACTGCTTTCCACCGTATTTGCATTGGACATTATTCCGAGGAGCGCATCGGTATTGATATCAATCCGTACCAGTCCGATTGACTTGGAATAATCCCTTCTGCTAAGAAGAAAAGAAATGACCGAAACTGTTTCGTCGGCAACACCGTCTCCCGCAAAATATGCCGAAGGGCAGAAAAGGAATCTCTTATCCCGCTCCTCCAGGATCCGGTACCAGGAGGAAGCTTCTATGTCCTTCAGATTATACAGATGAGTTTTTGTGTTTTCGGGACTGTTGGCGTAAATCAGTCCGTCCTGCACATAAAGCCGGATTTTATTCACCACTGTTTTATCTTCCAGGCTGTCCAAAAAAGAGGTCAGGCGGATCATGTCACTCATCTGCGTGAATATATCCGTATCGGAAGTTGTCTTATTGACAATTTCAATGAGATTTTCATCCTGTACGATCACGTTCATGGTATTCATCACCTTTTGCAGCCGGTCGGAAATGAAAGCATATGCCTGGCTGTAGCTTTTGTCGGCAGAAAACAGGGTTTTTTCCTGCAGTGTTTGGGAAAAGCTGCGGTAGGTCAGGGACGAAAACACAAACAGTGATAAAATAACCAGAAAAAGATAGGTCAAAAGCAGTTGCTTCCGAAGCTTCAGGTTAATAAAAGAATAATACAGCTTCTGCAGGGGATTAGGTTTCATTCTGATAGGTCTCCTTATACATGGTCGGAGTCATATTCACATTCTTCCTGAATATTTTTGCAAAATACTGGCTGTCGTTAATTCCGACCTGCTCAGCCACATCGGAGATATTATAGCTTTTATTCTTCAGGAGTTCCTTGGCTTTCTCAATGCGAAGGTTCGTAATATACTGGTTGATCGTCTTTCCTGTTTCCTGCTTGAACATGGAGCACATGTAAGCCATACTTAAAAAAGAATACTCGCTTATCTGCTTCACAGACAGATTACTGTCCCGGTAATTGGATGCGATATAGTTTTTGATCTGCAGGACTTTTCCTGAATTATCCCTTTTTTCATTGCGGTATTCAAAAAAAGCTTCGATTTGTTCTATGGTATAATTCTCTAATTCGTACAGCGTTTTAAACTTATTCAAAGTCTGCCAGGCTTGGTTATAGTCGTGTGTCTCCAAAAATGCATCAATGGACAGTTCCCTGGAGGTTTCGTATAGCTGCAGGAGCATTCTGTAAAAGTAATTTTTAATATTGCTTGCCAGGGTGTTCGTGTGTAAGGTAAGCTCCTTGGTCAGATCACGGATAAGATAAATTGCATGCTCCTTATTATCCTGAATAAGGAATTTTTGAAATTCCTTTATACTTTCCTCCGGGAACAAAAAGCTGTCTCCTTTTTCCCCGGAAGAAAAGAGGATCTGATTATATCCCGCAAAAAACATCTTTTGTGAGGCCAGTACGGCAGAACGGTAGGATTCCGGCACATTCTTTATACCGCTTACCTGTTTGCCGACGGCTGCAAAATAATTTATATTGTGCCAAAGAGGCAAAAGCTCGGAAAACAGCTTGTTAAGACGGTCTTTTTTCAAAAGCTGCCGTTTGTTCACCGGGCAGGCAATGTGCACCAGGATATAATGATCATCTTTTACGGCAGGTATGCCCATCAGCCCACCGGACTCCAGAAGATGCATGAGCTGCTCCATGGTTTCTTCCATAAGAGCAAAATAAGCATGGCCTGCAATGCTGTCTTTCTGAATCAGCTGAATCAGGATGGTTACAAAATCGGATTCCGGCTGGATTCCAAGAAGGGTATAATCAAAAGGCTGCTGGGAATCACGGTGCTTCGTAATCAACTTAAGACCGATTTCGTTTTTTAGTAAAGGGAAATTCCTGGCAAGGCGTTCCTGTATCTCCGCTTCTTCCCGTTTCTTACGCTCTTCCTGTATCATCTGTATGGCTTCCCCAAGGACCTTTTCCAGCTCATCATAATCGATGGGCTTTTCAACATAGCTGAGAGCACGCAGATGGATGGCGGATTTTAAATATTCCTTTTCGGAATATCCGCTCATAAAAATAATCTTTATATCAGGAGCTGTTTCCCGTAGTTTGTAAGCCATCTCGATACCGTCCATACGGGGCATTCGTACATCGGACAGTACAATATCCGGATGATAAGCCGACGCCAGCAAAAGTGCATGCATTCCGTCATCTGCCTGTTTAATTGAAGCTATATTAAGATTTTTTTTGCTGATATTACGAATAATGCCTTCTCTGGATATGATCTCATCATCAACCACCAATAATTTCATCGGTCAACCCACCCCTTCTCTTCCTGCCAGTTGCATTTTCATTATAGAAAATGCCGGAAAATGCGTCAAGGGCACAGATACTTCCAGTAAGCAGGAGCAAAATATATTACACAAAAACAAAAAAAACGTCCATTCTGATGCACGGATGCATTTGCTATAATCTGCATACAAACAAAAAGACATAATGCACAGGGCGGAGAAAAGAGTGAGAGATAATTTTCTCTCAGGGCAGGCTTTATGCTGACGGCATATAATCTGCAGTCCGCTGCCGGAATGGAGACAAAATGAAACCAAAAAAAAGAAAGCTCTTTTTTAAAAGAGTAAAAGAATACAGACAGCTGCTGCTCATGCTGTTACCGGCCATTTTATTTTTCACGGTTTTCAGTTACCTGCCAATGCTGGGGATCGGAATTGCATTTGAGAGGTTTACTTTTGACGGAGGAATCTTTCACAGTCCATGGGTTGGGCTTGATAACTTTAAGTTCATGTTTTTATCGGGTGATATCTGGAATGTAACAAAGAATACTTTGCTTTACAATGTTTTGTTTATTCTTGTGAATAATAGTATCGAGATCCTCTGTGCCATTATTCTTGCGGAGATAACAGGCAAGCATTTTAAAAGGATCACACAATCCATGATGTTCCTGCCGTATTTTATATCCTGGGTAGTGGTGGGAGCATTTGCATACAACTTTCTAAATTATGAATCCGGTTCCTTTAATACCCTGATGGAAGCCCTGAACCTGCAGCCCTTTGATTTTTATAATACGCCGAAGGTATGGATATTTATTATCGTACTGGTATGTGCCTGGAAGAACATCGGATACGGAACCATCATCTATCTGTCGGCCGTTATGGGCATCGACGGAGCAATGTATGAAGCGGCTGAGATTGACGGAGCGAATATCTTTCAAAGAATCCGCCATATCACCCTGCCCTGCCTGGTTCCTACCGTCGTAATTCTGATCCTGCTGTCCATGGGAAGTATCTTCCGCGGTGATTTCAGCATGTTCTATCAGGTCACCGGGAATAATGCGATGCTGTATTCTACGACAGATGTTATTGATACTTATGTGACGAGATCCCTCATAAGCACTTCGGAGTTCGGCATGACAGCAGCTGCCGGTCTGTATCAGTCAGTATTATGCTTTGTAATTATTATGATTTTTAACACTCTGGTGAAACGTTATGACAAGGATTATTCCCTATTTTAAAACAGACAGATTGGAGCGATGAGAGTGCAGAGAAAAAGTGCCAGCGAAAGAATTTTTAATGTGATTGGATATACTATCTTAACAATATTGGCAGTCATGGCGGTAATTCCGTTTGTAATGATTGTATCCAGTTCGGTTACGGCAGAGCATACCATACTGAAATATGGCTATTCCCTGATCCCAAGGGAATTTTCCACCCAGGCCTATGAAAAAATATTCGGTTTTCCGGATGATGTATTACGGGCCTATGGGGTGACTATCTTCAATACCGTCATAGGTACGGTGATAGGGTTATTCACAACAGCTATGACAGCATATGTCCTTTCAAGAAAATATTTTGTATGGAGGCATAAATTTTCATTTTTCTTTTATTTTACTACCTTATTCAGCGGAGGGATCGTGCCATGGTACATACTTTGTGTCCGGTACCTGAACTTAAAGGATATGCCTCTGGCAGCCCAGATAGCTCCCTATCTCATATCGGTATTCAATATACTGATCATTAAGAGCTTTATGCTGGCTATCCCCGATTCCATAACCGAAGCTGCTAAAATCGACGGCGCCGGGGAATTCCGGATCTTCCGCCAGCTCATGCTGCCGTTATCCAAGCCCGTTCTGGCCTCCATTGCCCTGTTTATCGCCATCGGCTATTGGAACGATTGGTATTTAAGCTTTATGTTTGTGGATAAGACAAAATATTACTCCCTGCAGTTTTATCTGTATAAAATATTGAATGCCGCAGAAGCCCTGGCGCGGATCTCCAGCCTGTCAGGTTACCATGTAGGTGAAATGCCGAAAGAGAATATAAAGATGGCAATGGCAGTCATAGCAACGGGACCGATTATCCTATTATATCCGTTTTTACAGAAATATTTTGTAAAGGGACTGACAATTGGTGCGGTAAAAGGATAATACCATTCATTTGGTTTATCAAATATAATGTATAACTTCTCGGAATTAGACATTTCTAATTCCAGTGCAGATTGAAAATTGAATACTGGCAGTATTGAGAGAAAAGAAGAAATTTTTTACATGAGAAATAGACATAGTGGCTGCTATGCTTTAAAAT
>JAFADH010000375.1 GCA_023424995.1 Bacillota bacterium
TTTCTCTTTAATATATGTAATATTATTTCTCTTTTCTTTTTAATAAAACCGTACCGGTTGTCAGAGCACCCAGGCCATATACGATACCAAGACCAACAACGCCTGTCTTAGGCACGTCTGCTGAAGCATCCGCTGTTTCCTCTGAAGGAGCCGGATCGGCAGGAGCTTCATCGGAAGAAGCTGCCTCGGGATCAAAATCAACAACGGATAATATCGCCGGATCGCCGTCCGGTGTCCCGTCTTCATTGGTAGCCATAACAATTCCCTCAGGAAGAACTCCGTCCTCAAAATCAATTACAGCCAGCGCATTACCTGAAGCATCCAGGAATGTAATATTATCGATATAGTTAATATTTACCCCTTTGCCGTTGCCCCAGTTCATGAACATAAAGAAGGAGGTCGCCGGATCGGTAAACCCAAGACCCTCCGGAATGATATTGGACAGGTGGGTTCCTGCGATATTCGTGGTGTCATCCTGGAAGCTCCATTCCGTACCATTGGCCCAGCCGCCCAAGCTCCAGGGACCGGCACCTGCTGCACCGCCATTCCATTCCGTCCATGTATCACCCGGTCTCTCTATCACCAGGTCATATTCGATACCCATTACCTTTGTTACATTTTCTTCGCCCACTAAATCAGCAAGCATGAATTTAACCTTAGGTATATCTTCTTTCTGCGGGTCCACCTTAAGCATCTTGGAGCTTGCCGCCTGTGCACTTACAGGGAAAACGGAAATTACTAATGCCGCGACTGCTACTGCTGATAAAATCTTCTTCAATAACTTCATGTAATATCTCCTCCTCCATATATTATGTAATGTATTACATGGTACAAATAGTCCGTACCAAAATTACATTATAATTTTATCATATGGCTATGAGGATGTACATCGTCAAAACGCATAATTATCCATCTATTTTTTGTGCATAATATTGTCATTTTTAAATTTCATGTAATATAAATGCACTATTGTGTAATATCCATCAAAAACTCACATAATACCGTATTACTGATATCCATTCCATAATCCGTTAATCTCAACCGGTCCCCTTTGTCTTCCATCAGTTTTTTCCCGGTCAGGTCTTTTAAAACCGACTGGTATACTGTCTCCGCAGCTATCCCGAACCGCCGTAAAAAGGCGCTTTTACTGATACCCTCACATCTTCGGAGTCCAAGAAACATAAATTCCTCCATCCTCTGTGCTACGGAAAGGGTATCATAATTATCAATAATACTCCGGTCTGTGCCGGAAGCTTCGGATTTGATATCAATATCTGCGCAGCCGGCTTCCTTCTTTGCCGCATCATCATCTGATAGAGCATTATACTTCATTAATGCACACTTTTGTATATAATGTGTTATATTTTGCAATTTCGAAAATCTTGCACCATTAAGCAATGATGCTGCTCCGATTCCAAATCCAAGATACTCTGTCCCGTTCCAATAGTTGCAATTGTGTGCACATTGATAACCGTTTCTGGCATAATTGGATATCTCGTATTGCCGATAGCCCCGGGATCTCAGGATTTCCTTCGTATGCTGATACATCTTCCGGTCAGTTTCTTCATCCGGCAATTCGTGATGCCGCTCCGCACCTTCCCTGTAGCATTCGTAGAAATCAGTGCCCTCTTCTATGATCAGGCTATATGCAGAGATATGCTCCGGCTCCAGGTCCAATACCTTATTCAAGGTATATTCCCAGGACTGCAGCGTCTGGCGGGGAAGCGCGGACATCAGATCTATATTAATATTGTTAAAGCCCGCTTCTCTGGCAGCTTTATAGTTATCTTCAAATTCCTCGTACGTATGGATCCTTCCCAGGAGCTTTAACTCATGATTGTCGGCAGACTGGAGACCGAAGCTTAAGCGGTTGAAACCGGCTGCCCTGTAGGTAAGCAGCTTATCCTCCGTCACCGTACCCGGATTTACTTCGATGGTTGCTTCAAGCCTGTCTCCGTCGATGTAAAATACGGAGAATAAGGCCTCCATAATCCTTTTAATATATTCCGCATCAATACAGGAGGGAGTCCCCCCGCCAAAGAAGATACTGGGAACTCTGTAGCATTCCGCCTTTCCCCGATAGCTTTCAATATCCGTTATTACCGCCTCCGTATATTGTCTTTGGACTTCCCCGGCTGCAGGAGCCGAAAGGAAATCACAGTAATTGCACTTCCTGACACAGAATGGGATATGTACATACAGTCCCAGGTCCCGCGGCGTTTTGCTATATAGATGATCCACTGTATATCGGTCAGCCATCCTTATCAACCCTCTTTCCTGATAAAAAGGCCTCTGCACGGTAATATGCAAAAGCCTGTTATCCATCCGGTGTGCTGTCTTATGAGTGAGACAGCACATTAATCTTCGTCCAGTTTTAATACACTCATGAATGCCTTCTGCGGTATCTCCACATTGCCTATCTGGCGCATCCGCTTTTTGCCTTCTTTCTGCTTCTCCAGCAGCTTCTTCTTACGGGTAATATCTCCGCCGTAACACTTGGCCAGTACATCCTTGCGCATGGCTTTTACCGTCTCTCTGGCGATGACCTTACTGCCGATGGCAGCCTGGATCGGTATCTCAAAGAGCTGACGAGGTATCTCCTCTTTCAGCTTCTCACACATCCTTCTTCCCCGCTCGTAAGCACTTTCCGCATGCACGATAAAAGTAAGAGCATCCACTTCTTCCTTATTAATCAGTATATCGAGCTTTACAAGGTCGGACTGGACATAACCCTTTAATTCATAATCAAAGGAGGCATAGCCTTTGGATCTGGATTTTAAAGCGTCAAAGAAGTCATAGATAATCTCATTCAAGGGTAAATCATATTTTAATAAAGCCCGGGTCGTCTCCATATATTCCATGCCCAGATAGATGCCTCGGCGTTCCTGGCACAGGGTCATGATGGAACCTACGAATTCCGTAGTTACCATGATCTCCGCAGATACAAAAGGCTCCTCCATATATTCGATCTCGGAAGGATCCGGCAGGTTGGTAGGATTGGTAATATCTATTATGCTTCCGTCGTGCTTGTGTATCTTATAGATAACGCTGGGTGCGGTGGTAACCAGATCAAGATTATATTCCCTCTCAAGACGTTCCTGGATAATCTCCAAATGCAGGAGTCCAAGGAAGCCGCAGCGGAAACCGAAACCGAGAGCTACCGAGGTCTCCGGCTCAAACTGAAGGGAGGCATCATTTAATTGAAGCTTCTCCAGCGCATCACGCAAATCAGGATATTTTGCGCCATCCGCAGGATACATGCCGCAGTAAACCATGGGATGGACCTTCTTATAACCGGGAAGCGGTTCCGCACAGGGTCTTTTATTGTCGGTTACGGTATCTCCCACACGGGTATCCTTCACATTCTTTAAGCTGGCGGTCAGATATCCCACCATACCTGCAGACAGCTCGTCCGCCGGTATAAACTGCCCCGGTCCGAAGATGCCCAGTTCTACTACTTCGGCAACCGCACCGGTAGCCATCATACGAATCTCGGTGCCTTTCTTTACGGTACCTTCCTTGATTCTGCAGAATACAATCACTCCCTTGTAGGAATCATAGAGAGAGTCAAAGATCAAGGCCTGTAAAGGAGCATTCATATCCCCCTTGGGTGCCGGGATCTTCGCAACAATCTGTTCCAGCACCTGATCTATATTGGTACCTACCTTCGCCGAGATAAGAGGAGCATCCTGTGCCTCCAGGCCTATGACATCCTCAATCTCCGCCATAACCCGTTCCGGTTCTGCACTGGGCAGGTCAATCTTATTGATTACCGGCATAATATCCAGATTATGATCCAGGGCAAGATATACATTGGCCAGCGTCTGAGCCTCGATGCCCTGCGCCGCATCCACCACCAGGATAGCACCCTCACAGGCCGCCAGGCTTCTGGATACCTCATAATTAAAATCCACATGTCCCGGCGTATCAATCAGATTAAATATATATTCTTCGCCATTCTTTGCTTTGTATACCGTACGCACCGTCTGGGCTTTAATCGTAATTCCGCGTTCCCGTTCCAAATCCATATTATCAAGAACCTGAGCCTGCATCTCCCGGTTTGTTAATAATCCTGTCATCTCGATGATCCGGTCTGCCAGGGTCGATTTGCCATGATCTATATGAGCAATAATACAAAAATTCCTTATTTTACTTTGGTCCACAGACATCTTGTTCCTCCTGAGTGAATATAAACTACCGTGAATTATAACATAATATTAAACTTGAAGCAAGCCGGACCCTTTAATTTATATTAATCTCCTCCCCCTGAAGTACCGCATTTAATACCTCTGCAAAGGGTTCCATGGCATTCATGGCGGATTCTAATGTGTTATTTACCGTTCCCAGTTCCACCAGCATGCTTTTCGGACGCAGATGCAGGTTGAAGCGGTAGTTTTTCAGATAATTCCGAATGAAGAGATCCGGATACAGCTCCTTGGATTTTAACTGCAGCTGGAAGCTTAAGGCCAGGTTATCCTGAAGATTCGGATTATCCAGATAAGTGATCGGTCCGTTCTGGTCCCTGCTTAATCCATTAAACAGCATTACCTGGGCAGTTTCTTTTCCATTAACCATAGTGGTCTTGGCATCACCGCTGTTCCGGTGCAGATCAATCATAACTTCAATGGTGGGATTCTCCTCCAGAATCTTCGTAAGCCCGTTCAGCGCTGCATCATAGGCCTTCATATGTTCCGGAAGATCATATGTAGATGTATCATGGATTACATTATAGCCATATTCATTCGTCAGTATCTGAGTCAGATGTTCTCCGACTCCTACCACGGAATCTGTCGCCCTGCCCGGTCTGCTCCCCACATACGCCTCCTGGGAATGGGTATGGTAGATCAGAATCTGGGGTTTATCATTGGTCTGCTTCATTGACATGTCCTTCTTTAAGAATTTCTCCGCATCCAGCATACCGTCTACTACTTTGGTAGATGCATCCACAAAATAAAAGTTCCTTATCATGAAGGAAACATCCCTAAGCTGTTCCATTGAGTATTCAATTACTTCACCGATTGAAGCGGTCTCTGCAATATTCTCCTCCGAATGTGCATCCTGTTCAATATCAATCTGTTTTATATTTCCTTCCAGATATCCGATCTGCAGCTGCCCGGAGGCAAGCACGTCATCTCCCAGAAGAACACCGGCAGTCAGACTGTGCAGCACCGCACCGTTGGTCAGTATATATTCCAGACCCATATAATCCGTATCAATGGTATAAAGCGGTATCTCATCCGCCAGAGTCAAATCCGGATCTTCTCCTGCCTGCGCTCCGGGCGGAACAGCTGCCGCTTCCACAACCTCTTCCGCTTCAGGGAACATGGTGCTCCAGTCTCTTGTTATTGATACAGGGTCGTCCTCCACAAATTTGCCCAGTGCCAGTCCGTCATCCACCAGACTGATGGGAAAATCAAATTTTTCTTCTGCCCTGGCGGTATAACCTGCTAATGAAGAGCCGGCTTCCATCACGGTCCGGCAGAATTTTGCCGCCAGTGCTTGTTTAAAGTCAGCTTGGCCCATATCATTTGAAAATGAAATCATTGCAAAGCGGATTAAAATATATACGGATAATATAATAATTAATGTCCACAGCACCGGGTATACCTTAAGCCGTATTCTAATTCTTACTCGTCGCATAGCTGCCCCCATGAATACGTTAATTATGGTCTTTGCTTAATTCATTATATTCATGGGGACTTCATTTATAACCAAAACCGATGTTCTGTCCGGCTCATAATCGGATAAATCGCACTGCCTTTTATGACAGCGTACTAGACGCTTTGGGCGAAACAGGAATTAATAGCTTCCGAGACGGTATAGCTGAGTCGTTTGACTGACTCATCAATATTCTTCGGTGTCACGAACATATTGTCAATCTGCTTTTCCTGAACCTCCGAGATGAATTGGTTGATTTCATTCTCTGTAAAATTGCCGGTTTTCATATATTTCATAAGGGAATCGGCAACGATAGTAGCCGCGTCCACAACAGTGGGAACCCCAAGGGCAATAACCTTGGTTCCGAGACTTTCCTGGTTCAAGGCTTTGCGGTTGTTGCCTACACCTGATCCCGGGCTGATGCCGGTATCCGTCAGCTGGATCGTGGTATTAACACGGCTGACACTGCGGGATGCCAGGGCATCAATGACAATCAGCAGCTTTGGATGTGTCTCATCGATAATTCCTTTTATGATCTCAAGCGTCTCCATACCGGTCTGCGCCATAACACCGGGCGAGATTGCACTCACGCTTCCCAGTTGGTGCTTCTCCTTAAAGTCCGGCCCATATTCACGGATCAGATGCCTGGTAATAAACAGATTGTCCACGACCTGCGGTCCCAATGCATCCGGAGTGACCTCTCTGTTCCCCAGTCCGACTACCAGTATCTCTTCTCTTTTTAAATCACCGGCAAGATTTCTAAGCTGCTTAGCTATCTCATCGGATACCGGTTTATGATAGTCCTTGTCCGATTGGAACATATCCGGCGCTTCGATGGTTATATAGGTCCCCATGGGCTTTTGCATAGCTGTTGCACCTTTTTCGTCCTTAATAATTACCGTTGAGATTCTGATATTACTCTTCTCGTCATAATTCTCAGTCAGCTCAACTCCCCTAATCTCAACATTATCCTCCGGAAAGCTCTCTCTTGCTTCCAATGCAAGGTCAGTTCTTATCTTATTATTCATCACAATCTCCCATCTGCCGATAACTGCTTCTGCCGTTAAAAGTTGAATAAGTCTCTGGTCTTAAGAGCCTTTTTCCCTTTCCTGCTAGACTATATTTTCTGCAAAGTTTTTCAAAATATGTATTGACAGAATAAATATGATGGACTACTATATAATAGTATGTTTCCATTAGAACGTCCGTGTCCGGATTTAATGAAACAAAATATTCGAAACGATCAGACCCATGCTG